>NZ_DAMAGB010000046.1:0-60932 GCF_031995485.1 Janthinobacterium sp. | reverse complement strand
AACGGCATGAGGGGATAATACAAGGTCGGATTAGGCCGCAGGCCGTAATCCGACACCACCACGCACTGTCACTCCTCCTCGAACAACTGCTCCAGCCTCCGCGGATAATTGTTCAGAAAATCGCGCGTTACGGCGTAGTGTTCGGTGTCCTCGTACGCCACCTGGTGGATGCCGCCGCCCGTAAACATGAAGATCTTCGCGTGCGGGTAGGCCAGCAGGATAGGCGAATGGGTGGCGATAATCAGCTGCGAATCGTCTTCCACCAGTTGGTGGATCACCGACAGCGCCGCCAGCTGGCGGCTCGGCGACAGGGCCGCCTCCGGCTCGTCCAGCAGATACAGGCCTTTGCCGCGCAGCTTGTTGATCATGGTGGCCATGAACGCTTCGCCGTGCGACTGCGCGTGCAGCGACTTGCCGCCGTAGCTTTCCAGGTATTCCGGCATCTCGTCCATATACGTGGCGACATTGAAAAAGCTCTCGGCGCGCAGGAAGTAGCTGTCGTTCGGTTTCTTGTAGCTCTTGCTCAGGCGCAGATGTTCATGCAGGCCCGAGACGCGGTCCGAATCGTGGGCGATGCGCACATTGCGCGTGCCGCCATCCTTGCCGAAGCCCAGCGCCACGGCCAGCGCTTCGAGCATGGTGGACTTGCCGCTGCCGTTCTCGCCCACGAAGAATGTCACGTCGCGGTGAAAGTCCATCTGCACGAAGTCGCGGATGGCCGGTATCGTAAACGGATACGAATCCAGGTCGGCCACCGCGTCGGGCCGCAGCGCGGCGCTTTGCAGATAGGGCTTTTTGCTGATGCTCATCGTGTCTCCTGCGCAAGGTTGCTCATTGGCTATGGTGCAGAGTGTGGCGCAGATTGCACGCGGACGCCAGCCTTCGCATGGGCTTTCTTGACCTGCGGCCGCGTGCGATGGCGTGGCGAGGGCGGCTGGCACTATAATGTCGGCTCGTTTGCCATTCATTTTCACCGCTCTCAGCTCAACTGGACTCTACTCTCATGCACTATGTGTCTACCCGCGCTGATAAAGCGCCATCGCAATCGCAGCAGTTGCAACAATTTTCCGACATTCTCCTGGGCGGCCTGGCTCCCGATGGCGGACTGTATCTCCCTGAACACTATCCGCAAGTCAGCGGTGCCGAGCTCGATGCCTGGCGCACATTGTCGTATGCCGACCTGGCGTACGAAATCCTGAAGAAGTTCGCCACCGATATCCCGGCCGCGGACCTGAAGGCGCTGACGGCGAAAACCTATACCAAGGCGGTTTACCGCAATGCCCGCGCTGGCGACAACGCCGCCGACATCACGCCGCTGCGCGTGCTCGAAGAAAACATCGTCAAGGGCGGCTCGACCACCCTGATCCTGCAAGCCCTGTCGAACGGCCCGACCCTTGCCTTCAAGGACATGGCGATGCAGCTGCTGGGCAACCTGTTCGAATACACGCTGGCCAAGACCGGCGCCGAACTCAATATCTTCGGCGCGACCTCGGGCGACACCGGCAGCGCGGCCGAATACGCGATGCGCGGCAAGAAGGGCATCCGCGTCTTCATGCTGTCGCCGCACAAGAAGATGAGCGCCTTCCAGACGGCGCAGATGTTCAGCCTGCAGGACCCGAACATCCACAATATCGCCGTCGAAGGCGTGTTCGACGACTGCCAGGACATGGTCAAGGCCGTTTCGAACGACCTGCCATACAAGGCAAAACAGAAAATCGGCACCGTCAATTCGATCAACTGGGCGCGCGTGGTGGCGCAGGTGGTGTACTACTTCCGCGGCTACCTGGCGGCGACCACCAGCAATGACCAGAAAGTGTCGTTCACGGTGCCGTCCGGCAACTTCGGCAATATCTGCGCCGGCCATATCGCGCGCATGATGGGCTTGCCGATCTCGAAACTGGTGGCCGCCACCAACGAGAACGACGTGCTCGACGAATTCTTCCGCACCGGCGTGTACCGCGTGCGCAAGTCGTCCGAGACCTATCACACCAGCAGCCCGTCGATGGATATCTCGAAGGCCTCGAACTTCGAGCGCTTCGTGTACGACCTGGTGGGCCGCGACAGCGCGCGCGTAAAAGCACTGTTCGCCAAGGTCGATACCCATGGCGGCTTCGACTTGTCAGGCAAACCGGGCAGCGACGGCGACGAATTCAAGCTGGTGGCCAGATATGGCTTCAAGTCGGGCAAATCGACCCACCAGGACCGCCTCGACACCATCCGCGACGTGGCCGACGATTACGGCATCACCATCGACACCCACACGGCCGACGGCATCAAGGTGGCGCGCGAGCACCTGGAGCCGAACGTGCCGATGATCGTGCTCGAAACCGCCCTGGCGGCCAAGTTCAACGAGACCATCCTCGACGCGCTGGGCGTGGATGCGGAACGCCCGGGCGGCTTCGAAAATATCGAGGATTTGCCGCAAAAATTTGTGGTAATGACCACCGATGTGGCGAAGATGCAGGCGTATATCGCCGCGGCGACGGGCCTGTGATGGCGGATACCGCTGAACGCAAACCCATGCTGTCGGTGGCCGAGGCGCTGGCCTTGATGTCCAGCGCCTGCCGGCCGCTCACCGAAGTCGAGCTGGTCGATACCATGCAGGTCAATGGCCGCGTGCTGGCGGCCGCACAGACGTCGACCCTCAACGTGCCCGAGCGCGACAACACGCAGATGGACGGCTATGCCGTGCGCGCGGCCGACTGCGCCAGCGGCGCGGCCAGTTTGCCGGTGTCGCAACGGATCGCGGCCGGCCACGTGGGCCAGCCCCTGCAGCCGGGCACGGCTGCGCGCATCTTTACCGGTGCGCTGATTCCGGAGGGCGCCGATTGCGTGGTGATGCAGGAGCAGTGCACCTTGATTGACGGCGTGGTCACCATCAACCATGTGCCGCACGCGGGCGAATGGGTACGCCGCCAGGGCGAGGATATCCGCGCCGGCGGCGTGATCCTGGAAGCGGGCCGCCGGTTGCGCAGCCAGGAAATGGGCCTGGCCGCTTCGGTCGGCCTGGCGCAGCTGCCGGTGCTGCGCCGCCTGCGCGTGGCGATGTTTTCCACCGGCGACGAGCTGGCCATGCCGGGCCAGCCTTTGCTGCCGGGAGCCGTCTACAATTCGAACCGCTTCACCTTGCGCGGGCTGCTGGAAAATCTTGGCTGCTTCATCACCGACCTGGGCATCGTGCCGGACACCCTGGAGGCCACGCGCGCCGTGCTGCGCCAGGCGGCAGACGGCCATGATCTGATCCTCACCTCGGGCGGCGTCTCGGTCGGCGAGGAAGACCATATCAAGCCGGCGGTGGAAGCGGAAGGGCGGCTGAACCTGTGGCAGATCGCCGTCAAGCCCGGCAAACCGCTGGCATTCGGCGAGGTGCAGGAGGCATTCTTTATCGGCCTGCCCGGCAATCCCGTGTCCAGCTTTGTCACCTTTTTGCTGTTCGTGCGCCCGTTTATCCTGCGCCTGCAGGGCGTGACGGGCAGCGTGGCGCCGCGCAGCTACCGGCTGGCGGCCGCGTTCGAGCGCGTCAAGGCCGACCGCCGCAATGAGTTCCTGCGCGCGAGGGTCAACGGCGACGGCGAGCTGGAACTGTTTGCCAACCAGAGCTCGGGCGTGCTGACCTCCACCGTCTGGGGCGATGGCCTGATCGACTGCCCACCGGGCCTGTCGATCGCGCGCGGTGACATGCTGCGTTTTATCCCGTTCAATGAATTGTTGTACTGAAGGAGCAGGGCGTGAAGATACAGTTGCGGTTTTTTGCCAGCGTGCGCGAGCTGGTGGGGGCGGGACAGGAAGTGCTGGCCATTCCTGATGCAGCAGCTACCGTCGGCGACGTACGCGCACTGCTGGTGGCGCGCGGCGGCAGCTGGGCCGAGGCGCTCGGCGAAGGCAGGCTGCTGCGCATGGCGCATAATCAGCTGATGTGCAAGGCTGATACGCCGCTGGCCGATGGCGATGAGGTGGCGTTTTTTCCACCGGTGACCGGCGGCTAGTCTTGTGTTTTGTGCGCCGGCCGCCTGCCGGTGCGCTTTCCTCTTTGCCTTGGTGCAAGTTCAAGCCGGCCGGAACGTTTTATAACGTGTTTCCCTGCAGACACAAAAAACGCTCATGGTGCCAGGGCCCGAGCCTGATTTGCCGGGCTCGCGTCCGCTGCTGGTCGAAGCATGGCGCCCTGTCGCCATCCCGTTTGCATGGCACGGCAATATATGCGGCAGTGGCAGATTCGGCACGCTGCACAGGCTGCATCCGCATGCCTACCGTCCACCGGCAACATGCGCGAGGCGGCGATGTGTTCGGTCACCATACGGCGCTGGCCGTCGATCCGGCCAATTACCCTGAAAACCGATTTTTAGCGTGCATGTTTTCCATTGCTGCAGTCGCAGTGAAACGAATACGAGCGAGGGCGACATTGTCTGCCGGTACGGTGCGGTTCGATCGCTATTTGATTGCCAACTTGTTTATTGAAGAAAATGTAAATCCAGGTAAAGAAAAGAATTGTATATTTCTTAAAGGAAACGCTAAAATTGCATTCCTTTCTTTTTAAAAAATAAACATAATGAGTGCAAAGCAGACTTTTGCCGCTTTATTGGCCAGTACGATGGTCCTGTCAGCCTGCGGCGGCGGCGGTGGCGGTGGTACGGAATCGCCCAATGCCAGCAACCCTTCCTCCGGAGGCACTCCGGCCGCTGACCAGGGTTGGCTGACCTTCTCTCCCAGCCCTGTCAAAGTGGACGCGGTGCAGGGGCAATCCACTGCGTTTGCAATCGCTGCACACGCCAGCAAGGCAATTGCCCAGAATTTCAATATCGGTATTTTTGAAGATACCGGCTTGATCACGACAGAAGTGAATGTCAGTGGCGGCGCCACCCAATTTGACTACAATGCTGTACTGCATGTAAGTCCATTGCTGGCGGCCGGCACCCGCAGTGGTACTTTGGTGGTCAGGTTATGCGAAGATGACCCGATGACTTGCAGCAAACCGATCAGTGGATCGCCATGGAGGGTGCCGCTGACAGTCAATGTCACTGCACCGACCTCGGGCCCGACCCCGCCAACTGATCCGACATCGCCAACCACGCCGGTCACGCCAACGACACCTGTCACGCCAACGACACCTGTCACGCCCCCTGCGCCGGCGCCGGTCAGTTTGCAGTTCAGCAAGCCAGCGTATGACGCCAGTTTTACACAAGGCGAGCCAACCACGCTCAATCTGATGGCTACCAGCAGCCGCGTCATCGAAGGCGAGGCGAAGGTGGGCGTATTTGAAAAAACAGGGCTGCTGACCAGCGGCGGCGGCAATCTTCAGCCTGCAGGTCAACAGACTTACAGTATCAGCCTGCCGTTGAACGGGAACCTCGCTGCAGGCCAGTACAACGGCACGCTGGAAGTCCGGGTATGCCAGGATGATCCGTCGATTTGCAGCAAGCCGGTCAGCGGTTCGCCGTGGAGCCTGCCACTGCGCGTGAATGTCACCCCAACCATCAACCTGAAGGCGATGACTGTGCTGCCGGGCGTGCCAGCGTGGAGCACTCATCAAGGGAACGCCGGCCACACTGGTGCCATCGCCGCCACCGTCGATCCATCGGCCTTTACGCGCCGCTTCAATCTGCCAACCACGGATCAGTACGCAAGCACCATTGCTGCTGACGGCAATGTCATCTATGTCGTGCGCAGGAGCAGAGCCAGTTCTGTCACCTGGACGCTGCAGGCCATCAGCGAAAGCAGCGGCACGGAACTGTGGCAGGCCAATCTGGGCAACCTGTATAACGTCAACCCGCCGGCGGCGGCGAACGGCAAGGTGTATCTCACTTCCACCGGACACGGCGATTCCTATATGTGGATATTCGACCAGGCGACCGGCGGGCTGCTGGCGAAACAGGCAATGTCGTCGCAGTGGTCGAATTACATGGCGCCGACCATCTATAACGGCAGCGTCTACTCGAACTATGGCTACTACGGCGGCATGGCCAAGTACGACGCCACCTCCGGCGCGCAACAGTGGACTGCTTCGCTGGCGCAGTACGACGGCTGGACGCCAGCCGTGGACAGCCAGTACGCTTACACCTATGTCGGTGGTGTTTTCTCTGCCGTCAACAACGCTACCGGCAAGATTGAATACAGCGTAACGGACCCGGCTTTCGACTGGCGCGGTTGGAGCGCCAGCAGCTCCGTTGTGCTGGGCAACGGCATGTTGTATGCCACGGAGGGGGGGCGCCTGACGGCCTTGAATCTGGCTACGCGCGCCATCAGCTGGTATGTGCAGGGCAACGGGGCGACCGGTCAACCGGCACTGAGCGCCCAAACGCTGTATCTGTTGCACGCCAACGGCACGGTGCTCGAAGCGCGTGATCCCGCTTCAGGCTCGGTGCAGTGGGTCGCCAGCCTGGGAGGAAAATACAATCAAGTCGTCGTCACCGGCAACCTTGCTTTCGTCAGCAACGCCAGCAATACCCTGGCTGTCGATCTGGGCACGCGTCAGGTGGTCTGGTCTTATCCGCTGGGCGGGACGCTGGCCATCTCCCAGCGCGGAGTACTGTATATCGTTGCCCCGCAAAAAATCGCAGCGGTGAATCTGAAGTAAAGTAACTGCGGAACGCGTTGCCATCTTCGTCAATCATGTCTTATGACGATAAGATGCGCGACGCGTTACGGGATGCGCATCATCCGTGATGCTGAGCAAGCCTATGCCTTCGGCTTGCCCTCATCCCCACACATTGCGCACTGCACCGCCTTGCGGTAGCGCCAGTATTTCGAGCCGATAAAGATGGCCGAGGCAAGCAGCGACCAGGCCAGTGCGCTCAGGACGTCGGCCTGGCTGGTGGTGCCTTTGCTAAACTCGACGACCACCAGAATAATGAACAAGATACCGCTGGCCAGCAAATAGCGGGAAATCCAGAAACCTGCGCCCATCGTCTTCTCCTGTGTGCGTTAACCGTGATCAATGACGCTCTGACTGTCGCAGTATGCATCAATTCGGTGGCCAACTGCCACTGCTTGGCCTTAAGTCGACTAAAATGCCGGGGTTTTCTTTCGCAGCTTTTTTATGTCCAGCACACCCACTTTACGCATTGCCGTGATCGGCGGCGGTCCCGCCGGCCTGATGGCGGCCCAGGCGGCGGCCGAACGCGGCGCGCAGGTCGACCTGTTCGACGCCATGCCGTCGGTCGGCCGCAAATTCCTGCTGGCCGGGCGCGGCGGCATGAATATCACGCATGCCGAGGGGTACCAGTCCTTTGTCACGCGCTATGGCAGGCAGTCGCACCGGCTGCGCCCTGCGCTCGACCAGTTCGGCCCGCAGCAGGTGCGCGACTGGGTGCATGGCCTGGGCGTGGACACCTTTGTCGGCTCGTCGAACCGCGTGTTCCCAACCGACATGAAGGCGGCGCCCTTGCTGCGCGCCTGGCTGCACCGGCTGAGGGAAAGCGGGGTGCAGTTCCATATGCGCCACCGCTGGACCGGCTGGCAGGATGGCCAGCTGGCGTTCGATACGCCCGAGGGCCAGCGCCTGCTGGCGTTCGACGCCGTGATCCTGGCGCTCGGTGGCGGCAGCTGGGCGCGGCTCGGTTCCGACGGCGCGTGGGTGCCGGTGCTGCAGCAGCAGGGGGTGGCGGTGGTGCCGCTGGCGCCAGCCAATTGCGGCTTCGACGTAGCCTGGAGCGAACATTTCAGCAGCCGCCATGCGGGCGAGCCGCTGGCCACCGTGGCGATCACGGCGAAAGATCTTGATGGCCTGGTCATCAAGCGCCAGGGCCAGTTCGTGATCACTACCGGTGGCGTTGAGGGTAGCCTGATCTATGCGCTGTCGGCGGCGCTGCGCGAGCAGATTGCGGCCGATGGCAGCACCACCATCTGGCTCGACCTGGTGCCCGATTTCAGCGCCGAACGCGTGTTCGATGAAGTAACGCGCCCGCGTGGCGCGCGTTCGATGTCCAGCCACCTGCAAAGCCGGCTCGGCATCAAGGGCGTCAAATCGGGCCTGCTGCGCGAATGCATCAGCGCCGCCGACTTTGCCGACCCCGAAAAACTGGCGCGCGCCATCAAGCTGCTGCCGGTAACCCTGCTGCGCCCGCGTCCGATCGATGAAGCCATCAGCAGCGCCGGCGGCGTCGCATTCGACGGCATCGACGGCAGCATGCTGCGCGCCATGCCGGGCGTGTTCGTGGCGGGCGAAATGCTCGACTGGGAAGCGCCGACAGGCGGCTATCTGCTGACAGCCTGCCTGGCCGGCGGCAAGGCTGCCGGCGAGCAAGCTGTTGCGTGGCTGGATACATTCCGCTCTCCATAATTGTATTGACAATAAAAAACCGCATGCGCTAATATCGGGTCTCGCTATATCGACTTTCGATATAGCGAACAACGATATAGGAGCGTCATGGACGATATCGATTTTTCGCGCTACCTGCCCTTGTCCGAGGCGACGTTCTACGTGCTGGCCTGCCTGCACGAACCCTTGCACGGCTACGCCATCATGCAGAAGGTCGATGCGCTCAGCGAGGGCAGCGTCAGCATCGGACCCGGCACGCTGTACGGTGCCTTCGCCACGCTGGAAAAGCAGGGTCTGGTCGTCAAGGTCAGGGAGGAGGAGCGGCGCAAGGTATATGGCATGACGGCGCTGGGGCGGCGCGTGCTGGCCGAGCAGTCCAGGCGCCTGGCCATCATGGCCGCCGCCGCGCACAACACATTGGCACTTCGGGGAGAGAACGCATGAGCGCAGCGATGGACGGACAGCGGGTAAGGAAATTCAAATGGTGGTGGGCGTGGCAGGATGGCATGCATGAAAAGTGGTTGCAGGCACAGGCGCGCCAGGGACTGCACCTGCGTGCCACCGATCCGCTGGGCGTGATGATGAGCTTCGAGCGCGGCGCGCCGGCCGAGATGGCGTATCGCTGGGACTATCCCGGTATCAATGCCGATCCCGCCTACACGCAGCTGTTTGTCGATGCGGGCTGGGAGCGTGTGGTGGACGTGGCTGGCTGGCGCTGCTGGCGCAAGCCGGTGGCCAACGGCAAGACTCCGGAAATTTTCACCGATGCCACTTCGAAGGTCGGCAAGTACCGGCGCAATCTCGGCTATGTACTGTTGGCCGGCCTGCCGCTGCTGCTGGTGGTGGCCATGCCGGCCTCGCGCCAGGCCATACTGGCCGAGCCGCGCGTGGCGGTGGTGGCAGGCCTGGGCCTGCTGATGGTGGCGTATGGCGCTGCCGGATTGCTGCTGCGCATACGCCAGGTGCGGACAAAGCGGGCGTAACGCCTAATGCCAGACAATGTCCCCGGACCCCGTGCGCTGCGCGTCGCGCTGGCGCGGGTTGCCGTGCACATGGATGTCGCCGCTGCCGCGCAAGGTCAGCCGGGCGTTGTCGCGCACGAAGACGGTGGCCTGGCCCGAGCCCTGGACGCTGACGGTGGCCGTGTCGGACGCCAGGTGTTCGGCATCGATATCGCCTGAACCGCTCAGCTCGCTGTTCAGGACCCTGGTGTTGCCGCTGGCGTTCAGATTGCCCGAACCGATCAGCTCCAGCGAGATCTTGTCGCTGTTGCCGGCATTGATGTCCAGATTGCCGCTGCCGTTGACGGACGCTTCCACTTCCTTGTAGCGTCCCGTGAAGCTGATATCGCCCGAGCCACCCAGTTCCAGCGTGAACTTGTCGCCGCTGAAGCCCGTGATGCGGCTGCTGCCATTGCCATGCACTTCGACGCCCGTCAGCGCGGGCAGCACCAGTTCCACCTGCAGCGGCTGCTTATGGTGGAACAGCATGCCTTTCGGACCGATATGGATGGTGGCGCCGTCCACGGTGGTGTCCACATTGGCCAGCAGGCGCTGCTCGCCGCTGACTTTCAGCGACGGCGTGGCGCCACGGCGCAGGGTCAGGTCGATCGGTCCGCTCAGGTCCACATGGGTGACCGTGGCGGGGATGGTGCGGGATTCGGCGCGTAACGCGCGGCCGGCGGAACTGCTGGGGCTGCTGATGCCCTTGGCGCGCAGCGCCGTATAGGACATCGCGATCAGGACCAGGGCCAGCACGAACATGGACAGGCCAACTTTGAACAAGCGTTTCATGGCGGGCTTTCTTAGTGACCTTTGAGCAGGGAAACATTCATGGCGATATAGCGGCGCAGGCCGATCAGCGTATAGCGGCTGACGACCAGGCTGAGCAGGAACAGGGCGATGCCGCCCAGCACCATGCCCATGCCGAAGACGGATTGCGTGGTGCGCGCATCCTGGTCCAGGTCGGTGGAGATATGGATGCCGCTGCCGGCCAGCGCCTCGGCCCGTTCAATCATGCGCGAGGAGGCGGGCGGCGCGTCCGGCGTGCCTGACGGCTCGGGGGGGCGCTGGACCTGGCCTGGCAGGTGATCGACTTCGATGCCCGTGACGCCGATCGTGATGCGGGTCTGGCGCCGGTCGTCGCCTTCGCCGCCATCGTCGTCATGAACCAGCATGTAGCGCAGCGGGCCGTCAAGCACCAGTTCGTTGGCGCCCGACAGGCCGCTGGCCGTGATCGCGATGCCGGCAAGATAAAAGCTCAGGCTCACGGCATACAGGGTGGCCAGCAGCGCCCCGTAGACGGCGGCGGGTATCACCATGAACAGGTTGAAGATGGCCAGGCCGGCGAGCGAGACCAGCAGGCGCAGCAGGTTGACCGGGGTCTTTCTGAGTTCGAAGGCCTGGCGTTGCGTATTGCTGCGCAGGGTGAGGGCGATTTTTTTCGGGTCACCGAGCTCATGCGCAATTTCCGGCGCGCTGCGGCCGGCCGCCAGTCCTTCATTGAAGGTCTGTTCATAATAGCTCATGGTTTTGGCGACCAGGTCCGGCGGGAGGCCGCTCAGCGCGCGCCGCAGCGCGTCAAGGTATTCCTGTTGATGCATGGTGTGTTTCCTGTGCAATGTTCTTGCTGACTATGCCGAGACTGCTCAGCCAACTGCCGGCAGCAGCATGCTGGCCTGGCTCAGCATCAACGGCGCGTGCTGCGCCGGATGGCCCTGCTGCGTGCCGGCGACGACCGCCATCGCCGCCGCCACGAAAGCAAGCAGCAACAGGGTTTTGCAGGCGGTTTTGAAGGGCGTCGTTTTCATGATGGTGTCCGTGCTCGCTGGTTTGTCGATGATCAGACTGTATCCAAACGCTGGCCTGCGCACCAGTGCGGTGCGACAGGATGCAATTTTCAAGGAGCCAGCGACGCCAGAGGGCGATGCACGGCGGGTTGCGCCGGCTTGCTCAGTGCGACCTGGCCGGGCGCAGGAGTGCGGCAGCCTGCACGCCGCTGCGTACCGCTGCCTCGATGGTGGCCGGATAATGGCTGGCCACATCGCCGCTGGCGGTATAGTCGCCGGCCAGCACCAGGCCCGGCAAACCGCTGGCGTTGCCCGGCCGCTGCAGATCGGGCGTACAGGCAAAGGTGGCGCGTTTTTCGGTAATTACCTGCGTCCAGACAGGTGCCGCCAGCTGCGCCATGTCCAGCGCCTGCGCCAGTTGCGCCGCCACCGCCTGCGCCAGCGGCCCATGGCCCTGCGCGGCCGCCGCGCCCGAGGCGCTGATGACGACCGCCAGCAGCCCGCCCTGGCGCGCATCGAGCTGGCCCCGGTCGAACACGAACTGGCCCCAGTGCGCCAGGTCCGGTGCGTCAAGCAGGGCGTAGAACGGCAGGCCGAGGCGCACGCTGGCGTCGTATCGCAGATAGCAGGTGGTGATCGGTTCGTACTCGAAGGCCTGCAATGTCGCGACGACATCGTCGACAGCCGGCGCCTGCAATCCTTGCAGCAGGGTGGCCGCCTGCATGCAGGAGGTCGCCAGCACCACGCCGTCATGCGTCCCGGCGCCATTCACTTGCCAGCGGCCATCGGGCTGCTGCAGCAAGGCTTCCACCTTGCTGCCCAGCATGACTCGTCCACCCTTGCTTTCCACATAGCGGATGGCCGCTTCGGGAAACAGCGCGCTCAGGTCGGTTTTCGGGATCAGCATGTCCGAGGCGCTGCGCTTGCGCGCGCCCAGGCTGTCGCGCAGCACATTGACAAACACCCGGGCCGAGGCGCGCTCGGGCGCGGTATTCAGGGCCGCCAGGCAAAGCGGACGCCACATCAGGCGGATCAGGCGGTCGGTCTGGTCGAAGCGTTCCAGCAGTTCGCTGACCGTGCAATCGTTGTACAGCTGCCAGCCCATCCAGCGCATGGCGCTGGAAAAGCGGATCAAGGCCACCTTGTCGGCGCGCGCCAGGCCGTGGGCGCGCAGCAGCGCCCACGCCAGGTGCAGCGGCGCCGGCCAGCGCGGCGCGACAAAATCCATGCCGTCACTGCCGGCCGGATAGCGCATCTGCAAGGGCAGGTCGAGAATCAGCTCGCGCGGGTCTTGTGCGGCCAGTTTGAGCAGGCGCAAGGTTTCGGTGTATGCGCCCAACAGGATATGCTGGCCGTTGTCGAATACCATGTCGTCGCGCTCGACACGGCGCGCCCGCCCGCCGGGCGTGCGGGCCGCTTCGTGGACGGTAACGCGATGGCCGGCGCGCGTCAGTTCCATGGCGGCGGCGCAGCCGGCCCAGCCGCCGCCAATGACGGCGAACGACAGGGGTTCAACCACAGGCTTAGCCACGAACCCAGGTCTTCCAGGCCAGCCACAGTTTGCGGATCGGTGTCAGCGAAATGCGCTGCGTGAGCACATGGTAGCCGTCGCGCTCGACTTCGTTGAGCACGGTGCGGTAGATGGCGGCCATGATCAGGCCCGGGCGCTGGGCGCGGCGGTCTTCGGCAGGCAGCAGCGCAAACGCGTCGTCGTAGGCCTGTTGCGCGCGCGCCACCTGGAAGCGCATCAGCTTTTCAAAGTTGTCCGTATGGCGGGCGTTCAGCAGGTCGGCCGCCGTGACATTGAATTGTTGCAGTTCGCTGATCGGCAGGTAGATGCGCCCCTTGCGTGCATCTTCGCCCACATCGCGGATGATATTGGTCAGCTGGAAGGCATGGCCCAGTTTTTCCGCGTACAGCAGGGTTTCCGGGCGGGTCGCGCCAAAGATGCTGGCCGATAAAATGCCGACCACGCTGGCAACGTGCCAGCAATAGCGGCTCATGGCCTGGTAATCGAGGTAGCGGGTCTGGTTCAGGTCCATTTCCATGCCGTCGATAATCGCCTGCAGATGCTTTTCTTCCAGCTGGTAGACGGCCAGGTGGGGCTGCAGCGCACGCATCACGGGATGCGTGGGGTTGCCTTCGTACATGGCCTTGACTTCCTTGCGCCACCAGACCAGCTTGGTACGTGCCACGTTCTCGTCCGTGCAGTCGTCCACCGTATCATCGACCTCGCGGCAGAACGCATACAGGGCCGTGATCGCCTTGCGGCGTTCGGCCGGCAGGAACAGGAAGCTGTAGTAGAAGCTGGAACCGCTCTGGGCGGCCTTTTGTTGGCAATATTCGTCGGGAGACATAGTCAGAAGAGCAAGGGTTACAGATCGAAGCCGCTATTCTATCGTCTTACAGAGTGGGCGACGGGGGAAATAGCTGGTTTACTTGAGCAGCCTGGGCCACGCTTTTGCGCGACATGCGCATGGCGCGCCACAAAATGACCAGCCAGTCGCGTTTGGCGAGCGTCGGCCGGCGGCGGAACACGTCGTAATTGACCGCTTCGATCAATTCCAGGATGCGCAGTCCGCCCTGTATTACCAGCCGCAGTTCCCAGCCGATGCGTCCGCGCAGGCGCAGAGCCAGCGGCGCGCCGGACAGCATCAGCGCGCGCGCACGCGCCACCTCGAAACGCATCAGCGCGCTCCATTTGCCATGCGCCTCTGGCCGCTCGAAGGCGGCCGGCGAAACGGCAAAGCGCGCCAAATCCTCCATCGGCAGGTAGATGCGTTCCTTCTCGCGGTCGATGGCAACATCTTGTAAGAAATTAATTAGTTGCAAAGCAGAACATATTGCATTCGAATCGCGTACATTCTCTTCATCGGCGGCCTTGTACAGGCTCAGCATCAGCAGGCCGACCGGATTGGCCGAGCGGGCGCAATAGTCGAGCACATCGCCATAGCTGGCGTAGCGCGTGGTGACCACGTCCTGTTTGAAGGCAGACAGCAAGTCGTAGAACGGCTGTATCGGCAACTCGAAGCGGGCGATCACGCCGGCCAGGCGCACGAACATGGGATCGGTTTCAGGTTCATGGCGTTCGATGCGTTGCAGCGCCGCCTCGTAGGCGTGCAGCGCGGCCAGCCGTTCGGCGGGCAGCGCGTCGCCTTCGTCGGCCAGGTCATCGGCGCTGCGGGCAAATGCATAGATGGCTTCAACCGCAGGCACCAAGCGGCGCGGCAATAAAACGGATGCGACGGGAAAATTTTCGTAATGGTCTACAGGCATGAACACACTTCTCAAGTCATGCATGGACGCCATGGGCGACCGATGCAAAGGCGACACAGTAAATAGTTATCGGCAAAACAAACACAAAATTAATGACGCATAAGTCACTAAAAAGATTCGGCACGATTATAATTACTAACCGGAAAGTCAGTAAGAGCAAATCGTCCTTGCCTGACTACCCCGATATTGTCACAAATTTAAGGATATTGCGTGAGAAAAAGTTTGGCTCCACCCAGTCGGCAAGCAAAAAGTTTCCTCATATAAAAATCTACAGCCCGCATAGTAAAGGAAAATACCTTGTTTGCCCTGAAAACCCTGCGCCGCGAGACCGGCGCCCCAGCTCTTCCTGCGCTGCGCCTTGTTGCCGCCGCCGTCCTTGTTGCCACCTTGGGCGCCTGTTCCAAACCGGCGCCCAAGGTGGAAGATGTGCGTCCCGTGCGCGCCATCGTGCTGGCCAGCAGCAATGTCGATGTCAATGCCGAATTCTCCGGCGAAGTGGTGGCGCGCGTGACGTCGCAGCTCGGTTTCAGGGTGGGCGGCAAGATCGTCGAGCGCAAGGTCGATGTGGGCGCTGTCGTCAAGCGCGGACAGGTGCTGATGCAGCTCGACCCGCAAGACCTGCAATTGTCACAGGCGCAGGCCAGGGCCAGCCTGAACAGTGCGGAAACCAGCCGCGACCTGGCACGCGCGGAACTGAAACGCTACCAGGATTTGCGCCAGCAGAATTTCGTCAGCCAGGCCGTGCTCGACAGCAAGGATGCAACCTACAAGGCGGCCCAGGCGCAGGTCGAAGCGGCGCAGGCCGTGTATCGCGGCCAGGCCAACCAGTCCGGCTATGCCAGCCTGGTGGCGGACGGCGACGGCGTGATCACGCGCATCGATGCCGAAGTGGGCCAGGTGGTATCGCCCGGCACGCCGGTGGCGGTGCTGGCACGCAACGGCGACAAGGAAGTGGTGATCGGCATTCCGGAAGACAAGGTCGACGCCATGCGCGGCGTGAAAAACGTGGTGGTGCGGCTGTGGGCCGATCCGAAACAGGCGCTGCCGGGCAAGATCCGCGAAGTGTCGCCGGTGGCCGACGCCGCCACGCGCACCTATCTGGCCAAGGTCACCATCCCCGATGCGCCGCAGGCGCGCCTGGGCATGACGGCCGTGGTGCAGTTCGCCTCGACCACGGCCACGCCACAGATCCGCGTGCCGCTGACGGCGCTGTTCAATGAAAAATCGCAAAGTTCGGTGTGGGTGGTGGAACACGGCGCCGTCAAGCTGGTGCCGGTGACCATCGGTGGCGTGGCCGGCAACGACTTGTTGCTGACGTCGGGCGTGAAGGAAGGCCAGACGGTGGTGACGGCCGGCGTCAACCTGCTCAAACCGGGACAGAAGGTCACCATCCTGGGTAGCGAGCTGGCAACGCCGGCGCCGGTGCGGAGCGCCAAATGAAGGGCGGCTTCAATCTGTCACGCTGGGCGCTCGAACATATACCGCTGACACGCTACCTGATGGCCGTGCTGCTGATCGGCGGCATGCTCAGCTATGCCAACCTGGGCCAGGACGAGGATCCGCCATTTACTTTCCGCGCGATGGTGCTGCAGGCTTACTGGCCCGGCGCCACCGCCTTGCAGATGGCCGAGCAGGTTACCGACAAGCTGGAACGCAAGCTGCAGGAAACGCCGTATATCGACGAGATCACCAGCTATTCCAAGCCCGGTGAAACCTTGATTTTGCTGGAATTGCGCGAATCGACGCCGCCCAAGGAGACGGCGGCTGCCTGGTACCAGGTGCGCAAGAAGATCGGCGACATCAAAAATACCTTGCCTTCCGGCGTGGCGGGACCGTTCTTCAATGACGAGTTCGGCGACACCTATGGCTCCATCTTTGCCCTGTCCGGCGACGGTTTTACCTATGCCGAGATGAAAGATTACGCGGACGATGTGCGCCAGCAACTGCTCGGCGTGTCGCAGGTAGCCAAGGTGGAGCTGTTCGGCGTGCAGGATGAAAAGGTCAATATTGTCTTTTCGCACAAGAAATTCGCCCAGCTGGGCATTCCGTTCGAGGCCATCGTCAACCAGTTGTCCGAACAGAACGGCATCAATGCCACCGGCGTGCTGGTCACGCCCACCGACAACCTGCAGGTGCGGGTAACGGGGGCGCTGGTCACCGTCAAGGACCTGGAAAACCTGGAGCTGCGCGCCAACGGCACCACCTTCCGCCTCGGCGACTTTGCCACAGTGAAACGCGAATTCATCGATCCGCCCAAGGACAAGATGCGTTTCAATGGCAAGGAAGTGATCGGCCTCGGTGTCTCGATGGAAAAAGGCGGCAATATCATCGAGATGGGCAAGGCCCTGCAGGCGACCGTGTCGCGCATGGAGAAAGCATTGCCGGTTGGCATACAGCTGGAACGCGTTTCGAACCAGCCGGCCTCGGTGTCGGCCTCGGTGGGCGAATTCGTCCATACGCTGATCGAAGCGATCCTGATCGTGCTGGCGGTCAGCTTTGTCGCGCTGGGCCTGCATACCAAGCCGCTGCGCATCGACGTGCGCCCGGGCCTGGTGGTGGCGCTGACGATCCCGCTGGTGCTGGCCGTCACGTTCCTGTTCATGCGCATGCTCGACATCGACCTGCACAAGATTTCGCTGGGCGCCTTGATCATTGCGCTGGGCCTGCTGGTGGACGACGCCATCATTGCCGTCGAAATGATGGTGCGCAAGATGGAGGAGGGCATGTCGCGCTTCGACGCGGCCACCTTTGCCTATACCTCGACCGCCATGCCGATGCTGACGGGCACGCTGATCACGGTGGCCGGCTTTTTGCCGATCGGTCTGGCCAAGTCGACGGCCGGCGAATACACGTTCTCGCTGTTTTCCGTCAATGCGCTGGCGCTGATCATCTCGTGGGTGGTGGCGGTAGTGTTTACCCCGTATATCGGCTACCTGCTGCTGAAGGTCAAGCCGCACGCCAACAACGACCATGAACTGTTCGACACGCCGAACTTCCGCCGGTTCCGCCGTGCCGTCACCTGGTGCGTGGAGTGGCGCAAGACCACCATCGTCGCCACGCTGGGCGTGTTTGCGCTGGGCATCTATGGCTTCAATTTTATCGAGAAACAGTTCTTCCCCGATTCCAGCCGGCCGGAACTGATGGTGGAACTGTGGTCGCCCGAAGGCACGACGTTTGCGGCGAATGAAAAGCAGGTAAAGAAATTCGAGGCATTTGTCAGCCGTCTCGACGGCGTGGAAAGCGTCACCAGCTATGTCGGCACGGGCAGCCCGCGTTTTTACCTGCCGCTCGATCAGATCTTCCCGCAGACCAATGTCTCGCAGGTGGTGGTGCTGCCGAAAAGCCTGGCCGACCGCGAACTGCTGCGCCAGAAGATCGTCAAGGTGTTCAAGCAGGATTTCCCGGAAGTGCGCGGCCGCGTCAAATTGCTGCCGAATGGCCCGCCGGTGCCGTATCCGGTGCAGTTCCGCGTCACCGGCACCGAAGTGGACAAGGTGCGCCTGATCGCCGACCAGGTCAAGGACATCATGCGCGCCAACCCGAACACGGTGGGCGTGAACGATAACTGGAATGAGTCGGTGAAAGTGTTGCGGCTGGACCTGGACCAGGACAAGCTGCGCGCGCTGGGAATCACGTCCAAGACCGTGATGCAGGCGGCCAATACCATTCTCTCAGGCACGGTGATCGGCCAGTTCCGCGAGGATAACAAGCTGATCGACATCCAGGTGCGCCAGCCACTGGAAGAGCGCAACACGATCTCGGTGCTGAACGACACGAATATCCCGGCCGCCAACGGCAAGTCGGTGACGATTTCGCAGATCGCCCGCGCGCACTTCGTGTGGGAGCCGGGCGTGGTGTGGCGTGACAAGCGCGAGTGGGCCATTACCGTGCAGTCCGACGTGGGCGACGATATCCAGGGCGCTACCGTGTCGACCCAGCTGGCGCCGCAGCTTGACGCCTTGCGGGCGAAATTGCCGGCCGGGTACCGGATTACCGTCAAGGGCGTGGCGGCCGACAGCGGCGAGGCGGAAGCGTCGATCGCGGCCAATCTGCCGCTGGCGATCTTTATCATCTTCACCCTGCTGATGCTGCAGCTGCACAGTTTTTCGCGCGCGTTGCTGGTATTCCTGACGGGGCCGCTGGGCGTGGCGGGCGCCGCGTTTGCCCTGCTGGCGCTGGGCCGGCCGCTCGGTTTCGTGGCCAACCTGGGCATTATCGCGCTGTTCGGCATGATCATCCGCAACTCGGTCATCCTGGTCGACCAGATCGAGCAGGATATCAAGGACGGCTCGACACCGTGGGACGCCATCATCGACTCGGCCGTGCGGCGCTGCCGTCCCATCGTGCTGACGGCCGCCGCTGCGGCACTGGCCATGATCCCGTTGTCGCGCTCGGTATTCTGGGGGCCGATGGCGGTCGCCATCATGGGCGGCCTGATCCTGGCAACGGCCCTGACACTGCTGTTCCTGCCCGCCTTGTATGCAGCCTGGTTCCGCGTCAGGAAGCCGGTGGCGCCGGTCAAGTAAGCCGTCACGGGGCGCTGCAGTAAAAAAGGCGGCATTCCTCTAGGAAATCCAGTAGAATGCCGCCTTTGCTCTGGCAGGTCCCGGGCCATGCAAGAGCGAGGTAGCCAGAATGCTCCCGAGTTGTTAGAATCGGGAGTGCCCGCTCCCGCAGTATGGGGGCATGGCAAAGCAGTACAAATACGCGGATGTGGTGGAATTGGTAGACACGCTGGTCTTAGAAGCCAGTGCTTCGGCTTGGGAGTTCGAGTCTCCCCATCCGCACCACCCAGGTTGTTCAACCTGATATGCAGAACACGGCAAAAAATACGGCGAAGGCATTGCCTGCCTCGGCAAGCTAGGCGCCCAGCGCGCCCAATGCGGCCAGTTGCCGGCTCGACTGCTGCACCATCTGCCTGACGATATCGTGCGCCTGCGGGTAGCCATCCTTTTTCAGATTTTCCTCCGACCTGTCCTGTGCCAGCGGCAACAATGCCTGCAACACCTGCCTGCGCGCCTGCGGCCAGTCCGGCATGCCCTGCGCGTCCGTGGTCCCGGTCACGGCGGCGAGCCGTTCATCGTCCTCGCCGAGTGCCTGCAGCGCCGCGCGCGCGGCGTTCACTTCCTGCCGTGCCTGCTGTGCCAGCGTGTCGGCATGCAGGATGCCAGGCCGTATCAGAAAAACGTCGAGCTTGCGGCTTTGCCGCGCATACAGGTCCAGCAGCAGGTGCAGGCTGGCGCCGGGAGGGCGGCGTTCGACATCGAGTTCATCAAGCACGGCCAGCAGCCAGTTGCTCATCTGCCTGCCCGCCGCACCGAGCACCGGCCAGCTCACCTCGCGCAATTGCTCGCCCAGGTAACGGGCGCGGTCGATCGCGCGCCGGCTGCCGCTCATGTGGCTGCCGATCGGGCCATACGTGCCGGCCAGCCGTTCTTCCTGGCGTTCGGCCTGCAGGCACAGCAAGGCCAGTTGCACATACACGTGACATGCCGCCAGCGTGCGGTGCGCATCCCAGTAATGCGAGCCGCTGTCGTCGGGCGCGTTCCATAGCGAACACACGCGCGACGCCTCGTCGCGCTCATAACCGGGGGCCAGCAGGCTGTGGCCATGGCGAAAGTCGTACAGCTTCTGGTGCAGCGCTTCGTGCAGCAGGTGTTCGGCCAGCCACCACGGGTTGCCGATCAGTTCCTGGTTCAGGAAGATGGCGCCGTTGACGCGGAATTGCGAACTGGACGCCTTGCCGCACCAGGTGCCGACCCTGGGAAACAGGGCCAGCAGCTGCACATGGGATAGCGCGCTGCGCGTCAGCCGGGGCAGCAGCGCGTCCAGCAGTTGCACGCCGCGCCTGAGCATCGCCATTTCACTGGCGCCGGGCGTGGACAGGGGCGCGCCATAATTTTCTTCCATCACGGCCAGGAAGGCTGCCGCATATGGCGTCGCTGGCGGCACGGCGGGCTGGCGCCAGACGTACGTCGCCTGCGCGCCATTGCCGTCCGCGCCGCCGGCCAAGATCGCTTCGGGCGGCAGGTGCGCCACCAGCGGCCCGCCCGGCCGGCATTGCCGCAGATGCTCTGCCGCCAGGCCGAACAGGGCGCCGCATTGCGGCAACGGCAGGCCATACGCGTCGCCGAGGGCCAGCTGGCGCATGGCGTGCTGTACCGCGCAGCGCAGCACGGTGTCGCCGATCAGCTGGCGCTGGCGCACGGCCGGCGTGCGGTCCAGCAGGTCGGCCAGCAGGCCCGCCTGGGGCAGCGCCGCGCGCAGCTTGTGCAGCCGTCTTCGGTAACTGACTGCCAGCCGGTCGCGGATATACAGGCTGTCGCCGAATGCCCGGTGCCGCAAGAGGGCGGTCTCGACGGCATCGAGCACGGCCGCATCGGGCGCCGCGGCACGCAGCTCGCTCAGGCGTGGTGGCGCTGCCTGCATGGTGGCGCCTCGCGCGATCAGGCGACCGTCGGGTGGTCGTGATCGTGATGGCCGTCGCCTCTCATGCGCAGCTCCATTTCGTCGACTTCGGTCTGAATCTTTTGCAGGTCTTCGTCGCTCACGCCGTCCAGTAAACGGCTGAGCACCATTTGCAGTTTGGCTTTGGCATTGCTGGAACCGCTGGACTGGCTGTCGCTCATGGCATTCTCCTCGGGTTTTCACGTCAAATACGCTTGGAGAGGGCGCCCGGGCTGGAAGTTTGCGTAAAAAATGGCCAGATTGAGGGAAATCAAATGATTTTTGCAGGAAAACTTCGCTGGTGCCGCATTTCTTTGTTTGGGGCGTGGCGGCAGATGACATATACTAATAGACGAAGCGGGCTGCAAAGCCCCGTTTCAGGCGAAAACAAGGAATGCCGGAAAAGCGGCAGCGGCAGGAGACAATCAGGTTGTGGCGAGCGATACGCCGCCGCCGGCATCTTCTGTGTCCGGGCCGCAAACCCGGGCCACTTTTCCAGGTCCTTTGTTATAATGCCACGCTTTACCGAATGAAGCCCGGCCCTGCGATTTACACATGAAGCAGTGCCGGACAGTCGGAGCCCTGCTGCAGTATTGAATACAGCGGATTGTCTGGTGCCTGGTGACTATCGCCGGGCAGACCGGGTCCATTACCCTGTGGTCAAGCTGCCGCAGATGAATATGCGAGCGAGTGAAGCTGGACCCATGTCTTGCCGCCAGTCATGGCGCAAGGGGTCGGGTCTTCTTTTCTCGCACCAACAGTGTTTATTTTTTGGACGATTTTTTACATGGCAACTGCAGTCGAAACCTTGGGCAAACTCGAACGTCGTATCACGATCTCCTTCCCGCTGACGGACGTCCGCACGGAAGTTGAGAAGCGCCTGAAAGTGCAAGCCCGTACGGCCAAGGCACCGGGCTTCCGTCCGGGTAAAGTGCCGTTGAAAATGGTCGCAGCACAATACGGCTATCAAATTGAATCCGAAGTGCTGAATGACAAAGTCGGCCGCGCGTTCAACGACGCCGCCAACGAAAACAATCTGCGCGTGGCCGGTTTCCCGAACATCGTGCCGAAAGAAGAAGCAGCCGAAGGCCAGCTGGCATTCGACGCGACGTTTGAAGTGTATCCGGAAGTCACCATCGGCGACCTGGCCGGCGTTGAAATCGAAACCGTGCAAGCCGAAGTGTCGGAAGCCGAAATCGACAAGACCATCGACATCCTGCGCAAGCAGCGCGTGCACTTCCACACCAAGGGCGAAGCTGGCGAACACGGCGACGGCGGCGAGCCGGTTGCCGCCAACGGCGACCGCGTGACCGTGGACTTCGTCGGTTCGATCGACGACGTGGAATTCCCTGGCGGCAAAGCTGACGGCTACGCTTTCGTGCTGGGCGAAGGCCGCATGCTGCCGGAATTCGAAGCAGCCACGCTGGGCCTGAAAGTGGGCGAGTCGAAGACGTTCCCATTGTCGTTCCCTGAGGACTACCATGGCAAGGACGTGGCCGGCAAAACCGCCTCGTTCACCATCACGCTGCAAAAGCTGGAATGGGCGCACCTGCCGGAAGTCGATGCCGAATTCGCCAAATCGCTGGGCGTTGCCGATGGCGACCTGGCCAAAATGCGCGAAGACATCAAAGTCAACCTGCAACGCGAAGTCGCTGGCCGCGTCAAGGCACGCAACAAGGAAGCCGTCATGGACGCGCTGGTCAAAGTTGCCGAGCTGGACGTGCCAAAAACGCTGATCGCGCAAGATTCGGACCGCTTGGCCGAAATGACCCGCCAGGACATGGCGCAGCGCGGCATGAACGTCAAGGACGTGCCTTTCCCTGCAGAGCTGTTCGCGGAAAAAGCCGAGCGTCGCGTACGCCTGGGCCTGATCCTGTCGCAGCTGGTCGGCGACAACAACCTGCAGGCCACGCCTGAGCAGGTCAAGGCGCAAATCGAAGATTTCGCCCAAAGCTACGAAGACCCGCGCGAAGTGCTGAAGTACTACTACAGCGACCGTCGTCGCCTCGGTGAGATCGAAGCCCTTGTATTGGAAGAAAACGTCGTCACTTACGTGTTGGGCCTGTCGAAAGTGACCTCGAAAGCAGTCGCTTTCGATGAACTGATGGGAAGCAACGCACAAGCGTAAACCAGTTGGCATCCGGATGCCGCGATCGGCCGCAAGGCCGGTGGCGGTGCCCTCTAACTGCTTCACAAGGAAATGAAATGACAGGTATGAACCGTAATCCAGCGCTGGACACACAGATGCTCGGCCTGGTGCCGATGGTGGTGGAACAAAGCGGCCGCGGCGAGCGCTCGTATGATATTTACTCGCGCCTGCTCAAGGAACGCTTGATTTTCATGGTCGGCCCGGTCAATGACCAGATGGCCAATCTGGTGGTCGCCCAGCTGCTGTTCCTGGAAAGCGAAAATCCGGAAAAGGAAATTTCGCTGTACATCAACTCGCCAGGTGGCTCGGTCTCGGCCGGCATGGCGATCTACGACACGATGCAGTTCATCAAGCCGGATGTGTCCACCCTGTGCACCGGGATGGCCGCTTCGATGGGCGCCTTTTTGCTGGCCGCCGGCGCCAAGGGCAAGCGCTTCTCGCTGCCGAACTCGCGCATCATGATTCACCAGCCGTCCGGTGGTTCGCAAGGCATGGCATCCGATATCGAGATCCAGGCAAAGGAAATCCTGTATCTGCGTACGCGTTTGAACGGCATCATGGCCGAGCGCACGGGCCAGTCGATCGAACAGATCGCCAGGGACACCGACCGCGATCGCTTCATGTCCGCCGACGAGGCTGTCGAGTACGGTTTGATCGACAAAGTGTTGACCAGCCGCGCTTGATGCGTCCCTACCGGTATTGCTAAGGTTGTAAGTAAACGCCCGGGCGCTCAAACGTTCGGGCGTTTCGCTTTTATTTCGGGTAGCATGGTGCTTGTGCATGCTTCTTTGACTTGCGCCATGGGTGCCAGCCTTACGGGATGGCCACCGCAGTCCCGGCCAGCGATTTTGCAATATTGTTAATGCAGTTCCAACCAAAATGCCTTATGTCAGACAAAAAATCCTCTAGCGGCGAAAAATTACTGTATTGCTCGTTCTGCGGCAAAAGCCAGCACGAGGTGAAAAAACTCATCGCCGGCCCGTCCGTGTTCATTTGCGACGAGTGCATCGACTTGTGCAACGACATCATCCGTGATGAAACGTCGAGCATCGAGACGGTGACCGGCACCAAATCGGACCTGCCGACCCCGCAAGAAATTGCCGCCATGCTCGATCAGTACGTGATCGGCCAGCAGACTGCCAAGCGTATCCTGTCGGTGGCGGTGTACAACCATTACAAGCGCCTCAAGCACCTGGGCAAGAAAGACGACATCGAACTGGCCAAGAGCAACATCTTGCTGGTTGGTCCTACCGGTTCGGGCAAGACCCTGCTGGCCCAGACCCTGGCGCGCATGCTCAACGTGCCGTTCGTGATTGCCGACGCGACTACCTTGACCGAAGCCGGTTATGTGGGCGAAGACGTGGAAAACATCATCCAGAAGTTGCTGCAAAGCTGCAACTATGATGTTGAAAAGGCCCAGCGCGGCATCGTCTACATCGATGAGATCGACAAGATTTCGCGCAAGTCCGACAATCCGTCCATCACGCGCGACGTGTCGGGCGAGGGGGTGCAGCAGGCCCTGTTGAAACTGATCGAAGGCACGATGGCGTCGGTGCCGCCGCAAGGCGGGCGCAAGCATCCGAACCAGGATTTCGTGCAGATCGACACGACCAACATCATGTTCATCTGCGGTGGCGCGTTTGACGGCCTGTCGAAGGTCATCTCGAACCGTTCCGACAAGAGCGGCATCGGCTTCTCGGCCAGCGTGAAAAGCAAGTCGCAACGCTCGGCCAGCGATCTGCTGCTGGAAGCGGAACCGGAAGACCTGGTGAAATTCGGCCTGATCCCGGAACTGGTGGGCCGCCTGCCGGTCATCGCCACCCTGGCGGAACTGACGGAAGAGGCGCTGATCCAGATCCTGGTCGAGCCGAAGAATGCGCTGATCAAGCAATACTCGAAGCTGCTCGACATGGAAGGCGCGGAACTGGAAATTCGTCCGGCGGCCCTGCATGCGATCGCCAGGAAGGCGCTGGCGCGCAAGACCGGCGCGCGCGGTTTGCGTTCGATTCTCGAGCACGCCCTGCTGGACGTGATGTACGAACTGCCGAGCCAGCAGAATGTGGTGAAGGTCGTCATCGATGAAAATACCATCACCAGCGGCGCCAAACCTTTGTTGATTTACCAAGAAACTGCCAAAGCCTCCGGAGAAAATTGAAAGCTGCCGTAACAAATGCATGAAAAGGGTTTTGATTCCTTAATGCATGGCAGTACAATTTAATTCAATGAGTGCAGGCTTCCATCGAAAAGCCACTCGCGGCACTTAGCTGCGCGTGGCTTTTTTATCATTGAAACTGCATTTATTACAGTCATGCGGGTGTGTTTTGCGAAATAGACAAAAATATGTTTGTTTCTCAGAATTATTTATTCTCGCCGGTCTTGTGTTTTGGCAGCGAGCGCCAACATCGTAAACACGCTTTCTATAAGGTACGCCATGACAACTTCCAAATTAACTGAGCAAACTCAACTGCCGTTATTGCCGTTGCGGGATGTCGTCGTCTTCCCGCATATGGTGATACCGCTGTTCGTTGGCCGTCCAAAGTCGATCAAGGCGCTTGAAGCTGCGATGGAGCAGGGCAAGAGCATCATGCTTGCCGCTCAAAAAGCAGCCGCGAAGGACGAGCCGTCCCCATCGGATATCTATGAAATTGGCTGCGTCGCCAATATCCTGCAAATGCTCAAGCTGCCCGATGGCACCGTCAAGGTGCTGGTCGAAGGCGCGCAGCGTGCCCGTATCAATCACATCAGCGATGCGCCGACGCACTTCATCGCCGACCTCACGCCGCTCGAATCCGAGCCGGGCGACGAGTCGGAAGTCGAAGCGATGCGCCGCGCGATCGTGCAGCAGTTCGACCAGTACGTCAAACTGAACAAGAAGATTCCTCCCGAGATCCTGGCGTCGCTGTCGGGTATCGACGATGCCGGCCGCCTGGCCGACACGGTGGCAGCGCATCTGCCGCTGAAACTTGAGCAAAAACAAGTCATCCTGGAAATTTTCAGCGTGGCCAAACGCCTCGAACACCTGCTGGGCCAGCTCGAAGGCGAGCTCGACATCCTGCAAGTGGAAAAACGCATCCGTGGCCGCGTCAAGCGCCAGATGGAAAAATCGCAGCGCGAGTACTACCTGAACGAACAGGTCAAGGCGATCCAGAAAGAACTGGGCGAGGGCGAAGATGGTGCCGACCTCGACGAGCTGGAGAAAAAAGTCGCTTCGGCCAAGATGCCGAAGGAAGCGCTCGACAAGGCCACCAACGAGCTGAAAAAACTCAAGCTGATGTCGCCGATGTCGGCCGAAGCCACCGTCGTGCGCAACTATATCGACACCCTGGTCAACTTGCCGTGGAAGAAAAAATCCAAGGTCAACAATGACCTGGCGAACGCCGAGAAGGTGCTCGAGGGCGATCACTATGGCCTGGACAAGGTCAAGGAACGCATCCTGGAATACCTCGCGGTGCAACAGCGCGTCGACAAGCTGAAAGCGCCGATCCTGTGCTTCGTCGGTCCTCCGGGCGTCGGCAAGACCTCGCTGGGCCAGTCCATCGCCCGCGCCACGAACCGCAAGTTCGTGCGCATGGCCCTGGGCGGCGTGCGCGACGAGGCCGAGATCCGCGGCCACCGCCGTACCTACATCGGCTCGATGCCGGGCAAGATTTTGCAATCGCTGTCGAAAGTCGGCGTGCGCAATCCGCTGTTCCTGCTCGATGAAGTCGACAAGATGGGCGCCGATTTCCGTGGCGATCCGTCGTCGGCCCTGCTGGAGGTGCTCGATCCGGAACAGAACCACACGTTCTCCGACCATTACATCGAAGTCGATTTCGACCTGTCCGACGTGATGTTCGTGGCGACCTCGAACTCGTACAACATTCCGCCGGCGCTGCTCGACCGCATGGAAGTGATCCGCCTGTCCGGTTACACGGAAGACGAGAAAACCAGCATCGCCCAGCGCTACCTGCTGCCGAAGCAGATCAAGAACAATGGTCTGAAGGAAGATGAAATCTCGGTGGCCGAATCGGCGCTGCGCGACATCATCCGCTACTACACGCGGGAAGCCGGTGTGCGTTCGCTGGAACGCGAAGTGTCGAAGATCTGCCGCAAGGTGGTCAAGATGCTGCTGCTGAAAAAGTCGGACAAGAAGGTCATCGTCAACTCGAAGAACCTGGACAAATTCCTCGGCGTGCGCCGCTACGACTTTGGCGTGGCCGAGAAGGAAAACCAGGTGGGCCAGGTGGTGGGGCTGGCCTGGACCGAAGTGGGCGGCGATCTCTTGACCATCGAAGCGGTGTCGATGCCGGGCAAGGGTGGCATCATCCGTACCGGTACGCTGGGCGACGTGATGAAGGAATCGATCGAGGCAGCGCGCACCGTCGTGCGCAGCCGCTCGGCGCGCCTGGGCATCAAGCCCGAGGTGTTCGAGAAGAGCGACATCCACATCCACGTGCCGGAAGGCGCGACGCCGAAGGACGGTCCGTCCGCCGGCGCGGAGATGACGGTGGCCATGGTGTCGGTCTTCACGGGCATCCCCGTGCGTGCCGATGTGGCGATGACGGGCGAGATCACCTTGCGCGGCGAAGTGTTGCCGATCGGCGGCCTGAAAGAGAAGCTGCTGGCGGCGCATCGCGGCGGCATCAAGACGGTTCTGATTCCCGAGCAGAACGTGAAAGACCTGGCCGATATTCCGGACAACGTCAAGAACAAGCTCGAGATCGTGCCGGTGCGCTGGATCGACAAAGTGCTGGAAATCGCCTTGGAACGCATGCCGGAAGCACTGGCCGACGTGCCTGCGGTGGAGCCGGTAGCGGCTGCCGCAGCCAAGCCTGACGCTGCCGGCGAGGTAGTAAAACACTAACGTTTTACTTGTGTTTTCCCCAAACAAGCGCTTTTAGAGCGCTTGTTTCATATTGAAACGTGAATTGCGGCCCCAAAGCGCTTGACACATCTGCAGTGCGGCTTGTTTAATACGGCTGCACATTTTTTTCGCCGGATCGTTGCAGTGCCAAAAGTGCCGCAGCGACGGTAAAACGTTTTATACCTTTGTAATTGGGGATGCTAGTGAACAAGACTGAATTGATCGACCACATTGCTGAAACAGCTGACATTTCCAAAGCCGCCGCTGCGCGCGCACTCGACGCTGTTATCGGCGGCGTGACGGAAACTTTGAAAAACAACGACAGCGTCACCCTCGTTGGTTTCGGCACTTTCTCGGTAAGCGAGCGTGCAGAACGCACCGGCCGCAATCCACGTACCAAGGAAGCGATCACCATTGAAGCGGCAAAAGTTCCAAAATTTAAAGCTGGTAAAGCTTTGAAGGATGCTGTAAACTAACGGACTTCGGTGAGGTGACAATCACCGGAAACATCTGGCGGCGCTCTCGGGTGCCGTATTCGAGCCGGGCAACTGGCTACAAGCAGATGCAAGCAGTACTGTGTATTTTTCGGAGTGGTAGTTCAGTTGGTTAGAATGCCGGCCTGTCACGTCGGAGGTCGCGGGTTCGAGTCCCGTCCGCTCCGCCAAAAAAATACGCTCTTTAGGAGTGGTAGTTCAGTTGGTTAGAATACCGGCCTGTCACGTCGGGGGTCGCGGGTTCGAGTCCCGTCCGCTCCGCCAGAATATGAAAACCCGCGCTGCATATTATGCAGCGCGGGTTTTTTGTTTTATGCGCCAGATTATCTTTGTGCGTGTCGCCGTAATTGCGGCGCGTTATTTTGATTATCAAATCCGCCTCGATTTAAATCCGGCTTAAGCTTCGGCTGGTCTGATGCACAGGCTGCAAAGGCCGTTAGCGAGCCCGGCTGCACCCCTGATTTACCCTTGCTATAGCGCTATGGGCATTGTAGAATCGGGAGGTAAAGGGGAAGTGGGCATCAGTCCCGTCCATTCCGCCGAAGAAATCAAGGCGAACGCATGTTCGCCTTTTTTTATAGTGATCCACTCATCCCGAATTGGCTGACCATGTTTGAATTTATTCGTACCCATCGACGCTTGATGCAGTTTCTCCTGATGCTGATCATCGTCCCGTCATTTGCACTGGTCGGTATCAGTGGCTACCAAAGCTTCGGCGACGGCGCGAACACCATCGCCAAGGTCGGCGACCAGGTCGTGACGCAGCAGCAATATGAAGAAGCGCAACGCCAGCAGATCGAACGCTACCGCCAGATGATGGGTGAGCAGTTCGACCAGAAACTGTTCGACACGCCGGAAGCGCGCCAGAGCATCCTCGACAACCTGATCGCCGAGCGCGCGATAGCCGCCGAAGTGGGCCACAGCAAGCTGGTCATCAGCGACGCCGTGCTGCAGAAGGAAGTACTGGAAATTCCTGGCCTGACCCTGCCGGACGGTAAATTCGACCTGGAACGCTACAAGGCCATGCTGGCCGCGCAAGGCATGACGCCGCAGATATACGATGCGCGCCGCCGCAGCGACCTGGCCCTGCAGCAACTGGCCGGCGCCGTGCAGAACACCGCCTTCGCACCGAACGCCGTGTCGAAACGCCTGTCGGACATCACCTCGGAAGAGCGTGAAGTGCAGGAACTGCTGTTGCCGGTCGCGCAGTACGTGCCGCAAGTCAAAGTGACGGACGAGATGGTCAAGGCCTTCTACGACAAGAACGGCAAGTTCTTCGAGATTCCCGAACAGGCCAAGATCGAATACGTGGTGCTCGACGGCGCCGCCGTGGGCGACCAGGTCGAGGTCAGCGACGCCGACGTGAAAAGCTACTACGACAAGAACCAGAAAGCCTATACCAGCGCCGAAGCACGCAACGCCAGCCACATCCTGATCACGGTCAAGAAAGACGCGTCGGCCGCCGACAAGGCAGCCGCCAAGGCCAAGGCCGAAGCGATCCTGGCCGAAGTGCGCAAGGCGCCGGCAACGTTCGCCGCCGTGGCCAAGGCCAAGTCCGAAGACCCGGCTTCGGCTGAATTGGGCGGCGACCTCGGTCCGGTCGTCAAGGATGCGCTGCCGAAACCGCTGGAAGACGCAGCGAACAAGCTCAAGCAAGGCGAGATCAGCGACGTGATCGCCTCCGACTACGGCTACCACGTGCTGACCGTAACCTCGGTCAAGCCACAGCATGTCAAGACGCTGGACGAAGTCAAGGGCGAGATCACGGCCGACTTGCGCAAGCAGTTCGCTGCCAAGAAGTATTCGGAAATGGCCGAGCAGTTCACCAACACCGTGTACGAACAATCGGACAGCCTGAAACCGGTCGCCGACAAGCTGAAACTGAAGGTGGAAACCGTCGCCAACCTGTCGCGCACGCCGTCGCCGGCACTGGGCACGGCGCCATACAACAACGCCAAGTTCCTGACCGCCATCTTCTCGAACGATTCGCTGAAGGACAAGCGCAACACGGAAGCCGTGTCGGTTGGCGCCAATACCCTGGTTGCAGGCCGCGTGGTGGAATTCAAGCCGGCTTCGAAACGTCCGCTGGCCGAAGTCGACGCCATGATCCGCCAGCGCGTGACGCTGGAAGAAGCGGCGAAACTGGCCAAGAAAGATGGCGAAACCAAGCTGGCCGCCCTGAAAACCTCGGGTGACGCCACCGGTTTCGGCGCCGCGCAGTGGGTTTCGCGCAGCAAGCTCGACGGTGTGAACCGCGCTGCGATTGCGCAAGTGATGAAGGCCGACGCCAGCAAGCTGCCAGCCTACGTGGGCGTGGAACTGCCAGCGCTGGGCTATGGCATCTACCGCGTCGGCAAGGTGCAGCAGCCGGCCGAAGTGGACGCCGCCCGCCGCCAGCAGGAGAAGGACCAGATCAACGGCATCCTGGCGCAACAGGAAATGTATGACTACATCGAGTACCTGAAACACAAGGCCAAGGTGAAGATCGTCAAACCGGTCACCGCCGCCGCCCCGGTAGCCGAAGCGCCGTAAGCTTCTTCCGCCTCAAAAAAATAGCCGCTTTCGAGCGGCTATTTTTTTATCTGACCAAAATTGTCGGATTACGCCGCTGCGCGGCTAATCCGACCTACCTTGCTCGCAACAACGGCGACAGTTCGCAGGTCGGATTACGCGGCGTTGCCGCTAAACCGTCCTGCCTGCTTACTTTGCCTCCAATAAAGGCGACAACTGCGGCCAGATATTTTTCAATATCGCCGGATGCGCCTGCGCGGTCGGATGCAGGCGGTCGGCCTGGAACAGCTGCGGCTGGTCGGCGATGCCTTCGAACATGAATGGCACCAGCGGCGCTTTCCACTCTTTGGCCAGCTTGCCGTACACGCCGTAGAACTTGTCGGCATAATCGCGGCCATAGTTCGGCGGCATGCGCATGCCGACCAGCACCACCCTGGCGCCGGTCTTTCTGGCGGCGTCGCCCATCGCGCGCAGGTTCGCTTCGGCGGCCGCCACCGGCAGGCCGCGCAGGCCGTCGTTGGCGCCCAGTTCGATCAGCACCACGTCCGGCTGGTGCTTGGCCAGCAGGGCCGGCAGGCGCGCGCGCCCGCCGCTGGTGGTCTCGCCGCTGATGCTGGCGTTGACGATGCGCGTATCGTTTTTCTGCGCTTTCAGGCGCTGTTCCAGCAGCGCCACCCAGCCCGTGCCGCGCGCCAGCCCGTACTCGGCGGAGAGACTATCGCCGAGCACCAGCAGCGTTTTTGGTGCAGAATAGGCGTTCGTCATGCTCGATACCAGCAGCAGGGCTGCCGCAGGAAGCAAGGACAGGGTGCGCCGCCGCGAGCGGCTCGTACTTCCGGTACTTATTTGTTCACGAAATTTTTTAAGATAGATCAGCATGCCCGAATTCCCTAAAGCGACTTCCACCAGTTTCATTCCCCAGGCAGCCTCCGGCCAGCAGCCGGTGCCCGCCGCAGCGAACCGTAGCGGCCAGCAAGCCATCGACGTGGTGGGGCTGGCCAAGCGCGTACCCGATGCCGACGGTGAGCTCACCATCCTGCATCAACTCGATTTTACCGTGCAAACGGCAGAGACGCTGGCCATCGTCGGCGCGTCCGGTTCCGGCAAGTCGACCCTGCTCGGTTTGCTGGCCGGCCTCGATACCCCCAGCGCCGGCAAGGTGATACTTGACGGTACCGATATCTTCGCGCTCGACGAAGACGGGCGAGCCGGTTTTCGCAAGGAAAAGCTGGGCTTCGTGTTCCAGTCCTTCCAGCTGCTGGCGCACCTGACGGCACTGGAAAACGTGATGCTGCCGCTGGAGCTGCGCGGCGATCCCGATGCAAAGGAAAAGGCGCAGGCCATGCTGGGCCGCGTCAACCTGGGCAGCCGCCTGAAGCACTATCCGAAATACCTGTCCGGCGGCGAGCAGCAACGGGTGGCACTGGCGCGCGCCTTTGTGACGCAGCCGCCATTGCTGTTTGCCGACGAACCGACCGGCAGCCTCGATGCGGCCACCGGCGAAGCCGTGATCCAGCTGATGTTCGAACTCAACCGCGAACGGGGATCGACCCTGGTGCTGGTCACGCACGACACGTCGATTGCGGCGCGCTGCGGGCGGACCATCACGATTGCGGCGGGAAGGCTGGTTTGATGGAGGTTGCTGGTGGCGTCGGTTGATGTTGATGGTGGCGTCGGATTACGCGCTTGCGCGCTAATCCGACCTACCCGACCTGCTTGGGTTGGGGCAGGTTGGATTAGCGCAGCGTAATCCAGCACACCCGCGCCTCACGTCATGCCGACAAGGCATTGATCAACTTGCGGATCGCCGGGATCAATTCCCCGGCCGTGAGGCCGATCGGTCCCGTACCTGCCGCCACCAATGCGTCGGCCGCGGCCCCATGCAGCCAGGCGGCGCCGATCGCCGCTTCCCATTCCGGCCAGCCCTGCGCCAGCAGGCTGCCGCACAGGCCCGCCAGCACGTCGCCGGTGCCGGCGGTGGCCAGCGCCGGGCCGCCGGTGGTGTTGATCACCACGCTGCCATCCTGGGCTGCGATGACCGTGCCCGAACCTTTCAGGATCACGATCACGCCCAGCTGCGCCGCCAGCTGGCGCGCCGCCGCCAGGCGGTCGGCCTGTACTTCGGCCACGCTGATGTCGAGCAGGCGCGCCGCTTCCAGCGGGTGCGGCGTCAGAATGGTGGCGCCCGCACCGGTACGCGTGGCCAGCGCCGATTGCAGCTCCGGTTCGGCCGCCATCAGGTTCAGTGCGTCGGCGTCGAGCAGCAGCGGGCTGTCGCTGTCGATGGCGCGCTGCAGCAGCTCCACGCTGTCGCTGTCGTCACCGAGGCCGGGACCGGCCACCAGTGCACCGAAGGCCATGCCCGCGAAATCCATGTCCTGCGCGCGCTTGCACATCAGCTCGGGCTGGCCACCGTCATGCGCGAGCGGCGTGCCGGCGAAGCCGATATGCACGCGTCCCGCGCCCGCATGCAGCGCCGTGCGTGCAGACAGGATGGGGGCGCCGGCCATGCCGCTCGCGCCGCCGATCACGGCCACGCTGCCATAGCTGCCCTTGTGCGTATTTTGCCGGCGCGGCTGCAGGTGGCGGATAAACAGGTGCAAACCGGATAGCTGGGCGCTGGCCTGCGGCAGCAATTGCGGCTCGATCGCCAGCGCCGCCACCTCCACGCTGCCAGCCTGGTCGCGGCCATTGGCCGTGTGCAGGCCCGGCTTGTCGCCGATAAAAGTGATGGTGTGCGTGGCCTTGATGGCCACGCCATCGACGGCGCCTGTGTCGGCATGCAGGCCGCTTGGCACGTCCAGCGCCAGGACCGGACAGCGCTGCTGGTTGACCAGCTGCGCCATCTCGCGGCACACGCCAGCCAGCGGACGCGCGGCGCCGATGCCGAACAGGCCATCGATGATCAGGTTCCATGGCGCCGCGTTGACGGCGGCGGTGGCCATGGTGGTGTCGCCGTCGATAAAGCGCGCGGCGCTGTTGCGCGCACGCGATAAAGCCTGCTCGCGCTCGGGCGAGGTCGAGCGGGCCTCTGGCGCCAGACACACCAGCACTTCGATGCCGGCACCGGCCAGGTGCGCGGCCGCTTCCAGCGCGTCGCCGCCGTTGTTGCCGGGACCTGCCAGCACCAGCACGCGCATGTGCGCCGCCTCGCGGTCCTCCATGTGATTGAGTATCTTCAGCGCGGCGCTGGCGGCGGCCTGGCCGGCGCGCTGCATCAGGGCGCCTTGCGGCAGCGACCTGGCGGCGGCTTCTTCGATGGCGCGGATGTCGGCGATGGTGTAGAGCGCAGTAGCGGTGGCGTGCAATGTCATGTAACGGTTCCTTTATCAGTATGCTGTGAACATAAGGCCGATTGCATTGGAAGGCAAGGCGCACGCGTGCCGGGCGCGCGGCAATGTAGCCGCTACAATAGCCATCTCACACAGCGGAGGATGGCGATGGACTGGCAATTCTGGATCGACCGTGGCGGCACCTTTACCGATATCGTGGCGCGCCGCCCTGACGGCAGCCTGGCCACGCACAAGCTGCTGTCCGAACATCCGGAACGGTACCGCGATGCCGCGCTGGCCGGCATCCGCCATCTGATGGACGTGGCGCCCGGCGCGCCGCTGCCGGTACGCCAGATCGGCGCCATCAAGATGGGCACCACGGTGGCCACCAACGCGCTGCTCGAGCGCAAGGGCGAGCCGACCGTGCTGGCGATCACGCGCGGCTTTCGCGACGCGCTGCGCATCGCTTACCAGAACCGCCCGCTGCTGTTCGCGCGCCAGATCGTGCTGCCCGAGCTGCTGTATGGCGAGGTGATCGAGATCGGCGAGCGCATCGGCGCGCATGGCGACGTGGTGCTGGAGCTCGATGACGCCGCCGCGCGCAAGGCGCTGGCAGAAGCCCATGGCCGCGGCCTGCGCTCGATCGCCATCGTGCTGATGCACGGCTACCGCCATCATGCGCACGAAGCGCGGGTGGCGCAGCTGGCACGCGAGGCGGGTTTTACGCAAGTGTCGGTGTCGCACGAGGTCAGTCCCATGATGAAGCTGGTGGCGCGCGGCGACACCACCGTGGTCGACGCCTATCTGTCGCCGATCCTGCGCCGCTATGTCGACCAGCTGGCCAAAGAGCTGCCCGGCGTGCACCTGCAGTTCATGCAGTCGAACGGCGGCCTGACCAATGCGCGCGCGTTCCAGGGCAAGGACAGCATTCTGTCGGGACCGGCCGGCGGCATCGTCGGCATGGTGCGCGCCAGCGCGCTGGCCGGCTTCGACAAGGTGATCGGCTTCGACATGGGCGGCACTTCGACCGACGTGTCGCACTATGCGGGCGAGTTCGAGCGCGTGTTCGAGACACAGGTGGCCGGCGTGCGCATGCGCGCGCCGATGATGAGCATCCATACGGTGGCGGCCGGCGGCGGTTCGGTCCTGCATTTCGATGGCGCGCGCTACCGCGTGGGGCCGGACAGCGCGGGCGCCGACCCCGGCCCGGCCAGCTACCGGCGCGGCGGGCCGCTGGCGGTCACCGACTGCAATGTCCTGCTGGGCAAGCTGCAGCCGGCGCATTTTCCCAGGCTGTTCGGCCCCGGCGCCGACGAGCCGCTCGACGTGGCCGGCGTGCGCGCGCAATTCGAGGCGCTGGCGCGCACCGTGGGCAGCACGGCCGAAGAAGTGGCGCAAGGCTATATCGCGATCGCGGTCGGCAATATGGCCAACGCCATCAAGCAGATTTCGGTGCAGCGCGGCCACGACGTCACTGGCTATGCCTTGACCTGCTTTGGCGGTGCCGGTGGCCAGCATGCCTGCCTGGTGGCCGACGCGCTGGGCATGAGCACCGTCTTTATCCACCGCCTGGCCGGCGTGATGTCGGCCTACGGCATGGGCCTGGCCGACCAGAGCGCGATGCGCGAGCGGGCCATCGAGGCACGGCTGGGTGCGGATATCGGCGCCGCGCTGGCGGAACTGGGCGCGCAGGCGCAGGACGATTTGCTGAAGCAGGGCGTGGCGCCTGAACGCATCTCGCTGCTGCGCCGCGTGCACCTGCGCTACGACGGCACGGATTCGGCGCTGGTGGTGCTGTTCGATAGCGTCGAGGGCATGCAGGCGCAGTTCGAAGCGGCGTATAAAAAACGCTTTTCCTTCCTGATACCCGCGCGCGCGCTGATCGTCGAAGCGATCTCCGTGGAAGCCGTCGGCGTCTCTGACGCGCCGCAGGTGGCGGCCACCGAGTGGGCTGAGCGCGACGGCCCGCTGGCGCCATCGGACACCGTCGCCATGTATTGCGCTGGCCAGTGGCGTGACAGCGGCCTGTATGCGTTCGATGGGCTGCGCGCCGGCGACGCCATCGACGGCCCGGCCATGATCACGGACGCCAACGCCACCACCGTGATCGAGCCGGGCTGGCGCGCGCAAGTCTGCGCGCACGGTCACCTGGTGCTGCGCCGCGTGCAGGCACTGCCGGCGCGGCAGGCGATCGGCACGCGGGCAGATCCCGTGATGCTGGAGATATTCAACAACCTGTTCATGTCGATCGCGGAGCAGATGGGACTGCGGCTGCAGAACACGGCGCACTCCGTCAATATCAAGGAGCGGCTCGACTTCAGCTGCGCCATCTTTGACGCCCAGGGCAAGCTGATCGCCAATGCGCCGCACATGCCGGTGCATCTGGGCTCGATGGGCGAGAGCATCCGCACCGTCATGACGCGCAACCAGGGGAACATGGCGCCCGGCGACGTCTACATGCTGAACGACCCGTATCACGGCGGCACGCACCTGCCTGACGTGACCGTAATTTCGCCCGTGTTCGACGCCGCCGGCGAGACCATCCTGTTCTATGTCGGCTCGCGCGGCCACCATGCCGATATCGGCGGCACCACGCCCGGCTCGATGCCACCCGACTCCGTGCAGATCGAACAGGAGGGCGTGCTGATCGATAACTTCAAGCTGGTCGACGGCGGCACCGGGCTGCTGCGCGAAGCCGATACCCTGGCGCTGCTGGGCAGTGGCGCCTACCCGGCGCGCAATCCCCGGCAGAACCTGGCCGACCTGCGCGCCCAGGTGGCGGCCAACCGGAAGGGCGCCGACGAGCTGCACAGGATGGTGGCGCATTTCGGCCTCGAGGTGGTGCAGGCCTATATGGGGCATGTGCAGGACAATGCCGAGGAAGCGGTGCGCCGCGTCATCAAGCAGCTGAAAGACGGCGCCTACACCCTGGCGCTCGACAACGGCGCGCGCATCGAGGTGGCGATCCGCGTCGATGCGGCGGCGCGCAGCGCCACCATCGACTTTACTGGCACGTCAAACCAGCTGCCGAACAACTTCAATGCGCCGTCGGCCGTCTGCATGGCCGCGGTGCTGTATGTGTTCCGCACCCTGGTCGATGACGATATCCCGCTCAACGCCGGCTGCCTCAAGCCGCTCACGGTCATCATTCCGCCCGGCTCGATGCTCAATCCGCAGTACCCGGCTTCGGTGGTGTCGGGCAATGTGGAGACCTCGACCTGCATCACCAATGCCTTGTACGGCGCACTGGGGGCGATGGCGGCCTCGCAGGGCACGATGAACAATTTCACGTTCGGCAACGAGCGCTACCAGTACTACGAAACCATCTCCGGCGGCTCGGCCGCCGGCCCCGGTTTTGATGGCACCAGCGTGGTGCAGACCAATATGACCAACTCGCGGCTGACGGACCCCGAGATACTCGAATGGCGCTTTCCGGTTCGGCTCGACAGCTACCGCATTCGTGAAGGCTCGGGCGGGGCAGGGCGCTGGCGCGGCGGCAATGGCGGCATCCGGCGCGTGCGCTTTCTGGAAGCGATGACGGCAGCGATCCTGGCCAACAACCGCGTGGTGCCGCCGTTCGGTATGGCGGGCGGCGCGCCAGGCGCGCTGGGGCGCAATTATGTCGAGCGCGTGGGCGGCAGCGTCGAGCACCTGCCGCATATCGGCAAGGCGCAGATGCAGCCGGGCGATGTATTCGTAATCGAGACGCCCGGCGGTGGAGGCTACGGCATGCCCGAATAAGCCGCCTGCGCGCCCGTCAGCTGGGCGCGCAACTGCCCCACGTCACGCATCGGCGCGCGGCCGAACTGGCGGCTGTATTCGCGGCTGAACTGCGATTCGCTGGCATAGCCGACCCGGTAGCCGGCCGTGCCGGCGTCGATTTTTTCCACCAGCAGCAAGCGGCGCGCTTCCTGCAGGCGCAAGGTTTTCTGGTACTGCATCGGCGTCATGGCGGTAATTGCCTTGAAATGGTGGTGCAGCGACGACACGCTCATGTTGGCCACGCCAGCGAGCTGTTCGATGCGCAGCGGCTCGCAGTAATTATGCTGTATCCATTTGATCGCCTGTCCGACCTGGTGCGACTGGCTGCTGGCCAGCGCCATGTGACGCAGCCGCGCGCCGACCGGCCCCTTGAGCAGGCGGTAGGTCAGCTCGCGCTGGATCAACGGCGCCAGCGCCGCGATATCGGATGGCTGGTCCAGCAGGCGCACCAGGCGCAGCATGGCGTCGAGCAGGTCGCCCGGCACTTCGCTGACGGAAATGCCGCGCGTGACCGGGATCTGGCGCGAGAAGGACGCGTCGTCGCCGGCCGTCAGCGCGGCCACGTCGGCGATATCGATGCCCAGCACCACGCACAGGTGCGGCGACTGCGCACTCGCCTCGACCACGCGCGCCTGTACCGGCAGGTCGACCGACGTCAGCAGATACTGCATGCGGCTGTAGTGAAAGACCTCGCTGCCGAGCGTCACCTCTTTCGCGCCCTGGGCGATGATCGCCACGCTGGGGCGCGCCGCATGGCACAGCGAATCGGTGGGCGCGTCGCGGCGGTGAAAGGACAGGCTCTCGATCGCCGTGCCGTAATCACCGCTCCCGGGGGCATGGCGGCTGATCAGGGCGGCGATTTCATCTTGCGGCAACAGGGTAGGTATCATGGTGGCGCCAGTGTAGCAGGGCGGCGCTGCAAGCGCAGCATGCTGCCGGCCACATTCGGACTATCGTGCAAAGTTCTTGCAGGATCGCGGTAACGCGCGCCGCTGCGCTGGTGCACACTGTGACCTGTCGCATGCACGCCATGCGTGATCCCGCAACCAGACCACAGGAGTTCCCATGACCACCACCGCCAAAGGCTACGCCGCACTGAGCCCGACCAGCAAACTGCAACCGTTTACTTTTGAACGCCGCGCCCCGCGCGAAGACGACGTCGCCATCTCGATCAAATACTGCGGCGTATGCCACTCCGATATCCACCAGGTGCGCGATGAATGGGGCGGCGCCGCTTTCCCGATGGTGCCCGGCCATGAAATCGCCGGCGTCGTCACGGCCGTTGGCGCCAATGTCACCAAATTCAAGGTGGGCGACCACGTGGGCGTGGGCTGCTTCGTCGATTCCTGCACCACCTGCAAGACGCGCAACGTCGACCTGGAACAGTACATGCCCGGCCTGGTGCAGACCTACAACAGCGTCGAAGCGGACGGCAAGACCGCCACGCAGGGCGGCTACTCGGACAGCATCGTCGTCAAGGAAGGCTATGTGCTGTCGATTCCCGACAACCTGCCGCTGGACGCCGCCGCGCCGCTGCTGTGCGCCGGCATCACGCTGTATTCGCCGCTGAAGCACTGGAAGGCCGGTCCCGGCAAGCAGGTCGCGATCCTGGGCATGGGCGGCCTCGGCCACATGGGCGTCAAGATCGCCCACGCGATGGGCGCCGAAGTGACGGTGCTGAGCCAGACCCTGTCGAAGCGCGAAGACGGCCTGCGCCTGGGCGCCGACCACTACCACGCCACCAACGACGCGGCCACCTTCGAGAAGCTGGCTGGCACGTTCGACCTGATCATCTGCACCGTGGGCGCCTCGATCGACTGGAACCAGTACATCAACCTGCTCAAAGTCGATGGCAGCATGGTCATCGTCGGCATTCCTGACGGCGCCGTGCCGCCGATCAGCGCTTTCGGCCTGGTCGGCGCGCGCCGCAGCCTGTCCGGCTCGATGATCGGCTCGATCAAGGAAACCCAAGAAATGCTCGATTTCTGCGGCAAGCACAATATCGTGTCCGACATCGAGATCATCCGTATCCAGGACATCAACGAAGCATTCGAGCGCGTGGTGAAAAGCGATGTGCGCTACCGCTTCGTGATCGACATGGCGTCGCTGGCTCAATAAGCTGAAATGGCAAACAGGCGCGCGGGCGGCATGGCTGCTGGCGCGCCGTCTCTTTGTTGCCACACGCAATATTGTAAAAAGTTTCATGTTCCTGATAATTACGTTAATTTTCGTAAAAAATTCGCGCAACTGATTGTTGCTGTCGAGCACGCATGCCACAATCGATCATCGCAGCGCAGATGAAAGGTGACGGATGAGTCAGGCAAGTGCGGCAAACGGCAAAGCAGGCCCTGTCAAGCAGATCTCCGCCGAACAATTACGCGTCGGCATGTACGTGCACAAGCTGTGCTGCTCGTGGCTGACCACGCCATTCTGGCAAAGCTCGTTTCCCGTTGAAGAACAACAGACGATCGCCAAGATCCTGGCCAGCGGCGTGACGCAGCTGTGGATCGATACGTCCCGCGGCCGTGACGTGGCCGCCATCCGCCAGCATGCCAGCGAGCCGGCGCCCGTCGCCGCGCCATCCGCTACCGATCCGGCGCCGTTTCAGTTTGCGCCAGCCGCCCCGGCGCCCATGTCGCAGGAGCTGCAGCGCGCGGCCACGCTGATCGACAAGTCCAGGGGCGCCGTGCTGTCGATGTTCCAGGATGCGCGCATGGGGCGGGCCGTCGACCTGGGCAGCGCCTTGCCGCTGGTCGACGAAATCGCCGGCTCCGTCATGCGCAATGCGGGCGCCCTGATCGGCCTGGCACGCCTGAAGACGGCCGACAACTATACTTACATGCATTCGGTGGCCGTCTGTGCGCTGATGATCGCACTGGCGCGCCAGTTGCAGCTCGATGACGCCGTCACGCGCGAACTGGGGCTGGCGGGCCTGCTGCACGATGTCGGCAAGATGACCTTGCCAGCCGCCATCCTGAACAAGCCGGGCAAGCTGACGGCGGACGAATTCGAAATCGTCAAACAGCACCCGGTGGCCGGCCACGCCCTGCTGCAGGCGTCCGGCGGCATCGGCGCGATCGCGCTCGAAGTGTGTTTGCACCACCATGAAAAATTCGATGGCAGCGGCTATCCGCACGGCCTGCGGGGAGAGCAGATCAGCCTGCATGCGCGCATGGGCGCCATCTGCGACGTGTACGACGCCGTGACCTCGAACCGCCCTTACAAGGCGGGCTGGGGTCCGGCCGAATCGCTGCGCCGCATGGCCGAATGGAGCCGCGGCGGCCACTTCGACGAAAAAGTGTTTGCCGCCTTTGTCAAATGCCTGGGTATCTATCCGGTCGGCACGCTGGTGCGCCTCAAGTCGGGCAGGCTGGCCGTAGTGGCCGAGCAGCCGCTGCAAGGCTCCCTGCTGCTGCCCAAGGTGAAGGTATTCTTTTCAAGCAAATCGCAAACCTATATCGCGCCATTGCTGCTGGACCTGGCGCAGCCCGGCACGGGCGACGCCATCGTCAGCTGCGAGGAGGCGAGTACGTGGGGGCTGGCCGATATCGACCGCTACTGGATAGCGCCATAGGCGGGGAGCGTCGGGTTACGCGCTTCGCGCCTCGGCGGCCCCGCCAAGCCGGCCTGCGGCGGGCCTTTCGCAGGTCGGCTTGGCGCGCAAGCGCGTAAGCCGACGCCATTGTCGGCTCCGCAATCACGTCGCAATGCCATACTTGTGCTGCGTGGCCGCATACTGCTGCTTCAAGGACTCCAGCCGCGGATGCTTGGGATCGATCTTGCGGATTACCTGCAGCTGTTCCTGCACCTGCTCGGCCAGCACGGCTTCCCAGCCCAGCATGTTCAGCTGGCGCAAGATCGCTTCGACCGAGGCGAACAGCACCGGCAGGTTGCCCGGCGTCCTGCGCAGCGCCTGGCGCAGCATGAAGACGGCGCCCTTGAGCTCTCCGCTTTCGGCCTTGCCGGCCGCTTCTTCCAGCAGATCCTGCACCTGGTTGCGCATCTGCTGGCCCAGGCCCTTGGCCAGGTCGTGGCGGCCGGCTTTTTCAAACACGTCCACCGCCTGTTCCATGGTCACGTCGCCGTCGGACTCGCTGACCAGTTTCATCATCACTTCCGACGCTTCGTCATCGAGATTGTTTTTCAGGCAGCTCTGCACGAGTCCCACTTTCAGCTGGGTCGACAGGCCGCGCGCCATATTGGCGGCAGTGGCCGCCTGCTGCAGTTCGTTGGCGGCCGCCAGGTCGTTGCCGGCCAGCTCGAACAGCATGGCGGCCGAGATGGCGCGGCATGCTTCGACGTTGGCGCCGCCGCGCAGCGAGCGCTCCATGTCGCGCAGCACGCCGCTGGCCTGCGGGCCGTCGCCTTTCCTGACCAGCGTGCGTACCAGGTTGACATGGTCTTCCGGGTCGCGGAACTCCGAGTATTTGGCCTTGGTGACGACCTGCTTGTAGGCCCGCTCGGCCGCGCCGATATCGCCCGATTCGAACGCCATGCCGCCCAGGCGGCGCAAACGGCGCACCACATGCGGCGAGATATGCACGGCGTCTTCGAGGATCTTCTTGGCCTGCAGCGGCTGGCCCATCGCTTCGTGGTTCTGCGCCAGCAGGTCGTAGGCGGCCATGTAGCGGGGATTCTGTTCGATCAGTTCCAGCAGCGCCGCTTCCACCTCCTCGTGGCGCTGCTGCGCGAACAGCGTGCGCGCCAGCCCGAGCCGCACCCAGGCCATCGGCCGCGTCAGCAGCATCTCGACGTACACCTGCTCGGCTTCCTTCCATTCGCCCAGCGACAGGTGCAGCTCGGCGCGCAAGCGCGCAAAGTCGCCGGCCAGGCGCGGGTGGCGCTGCTCCGCCGTCTCGCAGCTGGCCACGGCCGCGCGCAGATCGCCCTTGTCGATCAGATGGTAAGTGGGCAGGAAGACGGCGCGCCGCTCGATGGCGCGCGCGATGCGCCCGCTCAGCACATCGACCGTAAACGGCTTGAGGATATAGTCGGCCGGCGTCAGTTCGGCCGCGCTGACCACCTTGCTGTGGATGGCTTCGGAGGTCAGCATGATAAAGATGGTCCACGGCTTGATCAGCTGATGGTGGCGCAGATCTTCCAGCAGCTGCTGGCCGTCCTGGCCGTCGGAGCCACTACCAAGATCGTATTCACACAGGATGATATCGAACGGTTTCTTGTTCAGCAGGCGGATCGCCGTGCCCGAATTGACGGCATATTCGACCTTGTTGATGGCCGCCTGGTTCAGCATATTGTGCAGATTGCCGCGCATGCTGGGGTTGGGGTCGATGATCAGGACAGACAGGTCGCTATTTTCTGGCATCGTTCAGCTCTCGTTGATCCGTTCAGTCATGGGCCGCCGCCATCGGGCAGGCCGGCCCGGCAAAATCCGCTAAGTTTCCACTACGTCCAGCATACTGCAAAGGCGGCTCGCCTTGCCACCAGCATAGCGCGCATTGCATGCCTGGCCGGCGCGGTGGCGCCAGCGTGGTGCCGGGTTTCAGTGTATCGCCAGATAGCGTTGCGCGCACACACCAGTGCGCAGGGCGCCGGCAGGCCATATTCGGCCAAAAAGAGGGGGTAAAAACGGGTATAATGCGCGCAAAGGAAATTTGCCACACCATGATCTTGTCTTGTCATACCTACCTTTAACCCGCAGCCACGCTGCATCAACCACCTTCCAACCATGTTGATACTGCCGGGTTCCAATGCCCTGTCCGCCTTCCGTAGCCACCGTCTGCTCACCCAACTGCAAGCTGTTTCGCCTGCCATCGTTGCGGTGCAGGCACGGTATGTCCATTTCATCGATGCCAGTTCGGCCTTGTCCGACGACGACAGCACGCGCCTGGGCGCCTTGCTGACCTATGGCGAGCCGGCGCAGCCGGACAATACCGATGGCGCGTTCGAGGAATTCTTCGTCATCCCGCGCTTCGGCACCATCTCGCCGTGGGCCTCGAAGGCCACCGACATCGCGCATAACTGCGGCATGGCGCACATCAAGCGCGTCGAGCGCGGCGTCGCCTTCCGCATCAACCTGAAAGCGGGCATCCTGGGCAGCGCGATCGGCGCCGGCAAGCTGGCCGTTGAGCAGGTACAGGCCGTGGCCGACCTGCTGCACGACCGCATGACCGAATCGGTGCTGCGCAGCGCCGACCAGGCACAAGACCTGTTCCGCACGCTGGAAGCGCGTCCGCTCGAATCGATCGATCTGCTGGGACAGGGCAAGGCTGCGCTGGAAACGGCCAACACGGAACTGGGCCTGGCGATGTCGGAAGACGAGATCGACTACCTGGACGCGGCGTTTACAAAAGCCGGCCGCAATCCGACCGACGTGGAACTGATGATGTTCGCGCAGGCGAACAGCGAGCATTGCCGCCACAAGATCTTCAACGCCGACTGGACCATCGACGGCGTGGCGCAGCCCAAGTCCTTGTTCGGCATGATCAAGAACACCCACGAACTGCAGCCGAAAGGCACCGTGGTCGCCTACAGCGACAACTCGTCGATCATGGAAGGGGCCACCGTCTCGCGCTTCTACCCGCGCGGCGAAGGCCACGAATATGCAGCCTCGGAAGAGCTGACGCATACCCTGATGAAGGTGGAGACGCATAACCACCCGACCGCCATTTCGCCATTCCCCGGCGCCTCGACCGGCGCGGGCGGCGAGATCCGCGACGAAGGCGCGACCGGCCGCGGCGCCAAGCCGAAGGCCGGCCTGACCGGCTTTACCGTGTCGAACCTGTCGCTGCCTGGCGCCGTGCGCAGCTGGGAAACCGCGGCCTCCGTCACCGCGCCGCTGGCCGGCCGCAAGGAAGCAGCGCAATACGGCAAGCCGGAGCGCATCGCCTCGCCGCTGCAGATCATGATCGAGGGCCCATTGGGCGGCGCCGCGTTCTCGAACGAATTCGGCCGTCCGGTACTGGGCGGCTACTTCCGTACTTATGAGCAGAACGTCGGCGCAAAGGAAGCAGGGACTGCGGACGCCGTGTTCGGCTACCACAAGCCGATCATGATCGCCGGCGGCATCGGCAATATCTCGGCGCAGCACACGCATAAAAACGATATCCCGGTCGGCAGCCTGCTGGTGCAGCTGGGCGGCCCCGGCATGCGCATCGGCATGGGCGGCAGCGCCGCCTCGTCAATGACCACCGGCAGCAACACGGCCGACCTGGACTTCGATTCGGTCCAGCGCGGCAACCCGGAAATGGAACGCCGCGCCCAGGAAGTGATCAACGCCTGCTGGCAGATGGGCCCCGACAATCCGATCATCTCGATCCACGACGTGGGCGCCGGCGGCCTGTCGAACGCTTTCCCGGAAATCACCAACGACGCCAAACGCGGCGCGATCTTCGACCTGCGCAAGGTGCCGCTGGAAGAATCGGGCATGGCGCCGAAGGAAATCTGGAGCAATGAGTCGCAGGAACGCTATGTGCTGGCGATCGCGCCGGAAAGCCTGCCATTATTTAAAGCCATGTGCGAGCGCGAACGCTGCCTGTTCGCCGCCGTCGGCGTGGCCACCGAAGAACGCCAGCTGAAACTGATCGACACGGAACTGGGCAACGAGCCGGTCGACATGCCGATGGACGTCTTGCTGGGCAAACCACCAAAGATGCAGCGCGACGTGGTCCACGTGGCCAACGACTTCCCGGCGATTGATCTTACCGGCATGGACCTGGTCGATGTGGCGCAAAAAGTGCTGCTGCTGCCAACCGTGGCCGACAAATCGTTTCTGATCACGATTGGCGACCGCAGCGTGGGCGGCATGACCGTGCGCGACCAGATGGTGGGACCATGGCAGGTGCCGGTGGCCGATTGCGCCGTCACCACCATGAGTTTCGAAGGCTACCTGGGCGAAGCGATGGCGATGGGCGAGCGCACGCCGCTGGCCGTGATCGACGCCGCAGCCTCGGGCCGCATGGCCGTCGGCGAAGCCGTCACCAATATCGCTGCCGCTGCGATTGGCGACATCTCCGATATCAAACTGTCGGCCAACTGGATGGCCGCTTGCGGCCAGCCTGGCCAGGATGCGGCGCTGTACGACACCGTCAAGGCGGTCGGCATGGAACTGTGCCCGGCGCTCGGCATCAGCATCCCGGTCGGCAAGGATTCGCTGTCGATGCGCACCACCTGGAAAGACGAAGACAATGGCGCGGCCAAGTCAGTCACCTCGCCGGTGTCGCTGATCGTCTCGTCGTTCGCACCGGTGACGGACGTGCGCAAGTCGCTCACGCCGCAGCTGAAAACGGACGCGGGCGACACCTCGCTGATTTTGATTGACCTCGGCCGCGGCAAGAACCGCCTCGGCGCTTCGGCGCTGGCACAGGTGTTGCAGCAGCTGGGCAATGCCACGCCGGACGTCGACAGCGCGGAAGACCTGAAAGGCTTCTTCGCTGCCATCCAGCAGCTGAACGGCGAAAACCGTCTGCTGGCCTACCATGACCGCTCGGACGGCGGCCTGTACGCCACTCTGGCGGAAATGGCCTTTGCCGGCCACACCGGCATGTCGGTCAACCTCGACATGCTGACCATGGAAGGCGAGCACTCCAGCGACTGGGGCGACGCCAAGAACTGGACCGGCCAGGTGGCCGAGCGCCGCAACGAACTGACCCTGCGCGCGCTGTTTTCCGAGGAGCTGGGCGCCGTCATTCAAGTGCGCGCCGATCAAAAATCCATCGTCATGGATGTGCTGCGCACCTACAACCTGGGCGCCTGCAGCCATATCATCGGCAAGTTGAACGACCGCGACGTGGTCGAATTCACGCGCGACGCAAAATTGATCTACACCCAGCCGCGCGCCGAACTGCACCGCCTGTGGAGCGAAACGAGCTGGCGCATCGCCCGCCTGCGCGACAATCCTGCCTGCGCCGATGCCGAATACGACCGCCTGCTCGACCTGCAGGACCCGGGCATGACGCCTGTCGTCACGTTCGACCAGACCGAGAATATCGCCGCGCCATTTATCGCCACCGGCGTGCGTCCGCGCGTGGCCATCCTGCGCGAGCAGGGCGTGAACTCGCATATCGAAACGGCCTACGTGATGCACCAGGCAGGCTTTACGGCGGTCGACGTGCACATGAGCGACCTGATCGCCGGCCGCGTGAAACTCGATGACTTCCAGGGCGTGATCGCCGTGGGCGGCTTCTCGTACGGCGACGTGCTGGGCGCCGGCGAAGGCTGGGCCAAGACCATCCTGTTCAACGCCAGCCTGGCCGACCAGTTCGCGCGCTTCTTCGCCCGCACCGACAGCTTTGGCCTCGGCATCTGCAACGGCTGCCAGATGATGAGCAATTTGAAGTCGATCATCCCCGGCGCCCACGCCTGGCCCAAGTTCACGCGCAACAAATCGGAAAAGTTCGAGGGCCGCTTTGCCATGGTCGAAGTGATGGACTCCCCGTCGATCTTCTTCAACGGCATGACCGGCACCCAGGCCGGCATCGCGATTGCCCACGGCGAAGGCTACGCCGACTTCTCGCAAACGGGCGACATCACCCAGGTCCACAAGGCCATGCGCTTTGTCGACAACAAGGGCGCCGCAACGGTAGCGTACCCGTACAACCCGAACGGCTCGCCCGAAGGCATCACCTCGGTGACCACGCCGGACGGCCGCTTCACGGTGCTGATGCCGCATGCGGAGCGGGTGTTCCGCTCGGTGCAGCAGTCGTATCATCCTGAGGCTTGGGGTGAGGATTCGCCCTGGATGCGCATGTTCAGGAATGCGCGGAAGTTTGTGGGGTAATGAATGATCAAGCGGCACTTTGGCTCAAGGTGCTGCCGGATAAATGAAAAGCCGCTGTCGCAAGGCAGCGGCTTTTTGCATCTTATTTACGAGAAAACTGAAGGCGATAAAAATTGAGCTGCCTTGCCAGTGGCGATGATTGCAGACCCCATCAGTAAAACTGCGTAATCATCTTCCCCTGCGATGGCATGAGACTGCCTGTTTTGCGGCTGAAAAGTGCGCAACTTTGGCTGATGGGCCACAGTGCTGCCAGCTTGCATTCCAGGCTGGCGCCCCAAGCTGGGTTCTGGTGGTAGTGTTCACCGCTACCTGACATCAACCAACCCGGAGATCCCCCATGAGTTTCGATTCCTTCCTGTCCAAACTGAAGACCAAAGCAAGTGAACTGAAGACCGAAGCGCTGAAGTACAAGAACAAGGATTTCCTGAACGCCGCCATGGCCGGCTCGGCCCTGATCGCGATGGCCGACGGCAGCGTCAGCTCGGAAGAGAAGCAGAAGATGGTCAAGTTCATCGAGACCAATGATGCGCTGTCGGTATTTACCACCACCGACGTGATCAAGGCGTTCCAGGATTTTGTCAGCCAGCTGGAATTCGACAAGGACATCGGCGAGGCCAAGGCGTATCAGGCGCTGGGCAAGATGAAGTCGAATGCGGAGGCGTCGCGGCTGCTGGTGCGGATGATTATTGCGATCGCTTCGTCAGACGGCAATTTTGACGCCAACGAGCAGCGCGTGGCGGGCAAGATCGCCCGGGAGCTGGGGTTGAATCCGGGGGAGTTTGAGTTGCAGTAATTCTTACTGTTTGCATGCTGCAGGCGTTAGTTTCAAGCCGGATGCAAGATCCGGGGTCAGACCCGCCGGGTCTGACCCCGGTTTTACTTTGCAGCCTGCAACAGCAGTAGCGGCATTCACGCGCGGGGGTTGTCTCTGTTCTCCCACCAACCCGGCGTCGATGACGAAGTCGGGCACGCCATTTTTACTTCCCTGATCCTGTAGTCAATCTCTATCACCTGGCCCGGACTGAACGGGCCGGGAATCCATTTGCCCGAACTAAACACATAAGCCTTGCCATTGATGCAGCGCTCGCCCGGATAATCGCCGATGGGGCCGGTCGAGCGCAAGGTGACGCGCACTTCGCCGTTGGCGTCGAGTGGCGTGTCGCCGCTCATAAACAGCAGGTCGATGCCGACGTCGCAGGTCCTGGTGCTGCCCGGCTTGCTGCATTGCGTGATCGATAACTGCTGGCGAGCGACAGCGATGTAGTTGTCATGGCGCATGGGCTTGCCGCCGTCGTAGGTGAAACGCAGGATGACCGGCGTCGGTTCGCTGGCCGGATGGCGCATGGTGCTGGAGCAGGCGGCGCTGGTCAGGGCCAGCAGGGGCCACGCCAGCAGGCGCAATCCGCGGCGCAGCAGGAGAGTGAAGCGATGACTGCGCGGGCGTTGCTGCATGGGCGATTGCCATTATCTTGGATAGGTGCGGCGATCATAGCACGCGGCCGGGGTAGCAAATGTCGGCACGGCTGGCATGGTGTTTTCAGAAAGCAATTGCTATATTAGTAAAAAATTATTAATATTATAATTTCATCTGAAGGATACGCCATGCGCTTTGCTTTTAACGGTGTCGCCGTGCTCCTGAGCACCTGCGCAATGGGCCAGGCCGTGGCCGCGCCCGATATCTTCCTCTCCGCCAGTCCACAGGTGGTGGCCAAAGGCAGCGCTACGTCGATCGCCTGGGACGCCATCGGCGCACAGTCGTGCTCGTCTTCGTGGGCCTCGTCGGTGCCGCTGACCGGCTCCTACACCACGCCTGCACTGCAAGCTGCTGCCAGCTATAGCGTGACCTGCCAGGGCGGTGGCGCTACCGTGTCGAAACAGGTCATGGTCGAACTGGCGCCTGTGTGCACGGTCAACTGTTTCACCAAGCGCTGGATCTACTTCTATGGCGATGTGGCCTGGGGAAAATTGACAGCCAATGCCGATTACAACAAGCTGACGGCGCTGATCATCCAGGCAAAATTGAATGGCTATAACGGGATTGTGGTCAATATCGGCGGCGAAGATTCGTATATTGCTGAGACAGGGCCGTACACCGATCTGGAGGAGAATCTGACGGCGTTGAAACAGACTGCACTCGAGCAGGGGATAGAACTGATACCGATGGGTGGCCACCCGCAGATTCCCGCGCAAATCAATTCCCAGCTGTCGGAGGCTATTCTTGTCGACAAGACGCCGTTTGTCGTCCAGCAGGGGAGTGCAAAACCGGTGGTGCAGTGGCTGGCCAACGACCATTTCGCAAACGGCGCGGGCGCCTGGCAGATGATGGATACGGGCACGGTCAGCTTTGACAGCAGCGTCGGGCGCGGCACCGGGCTAGGATCGATCAAACTGACGCAGCCCAATATCATGATTCCCGATCCTGAGGATGCCAGCCGGATGATCAGGAAATCGCAGACCCGGTTCTACAGAAGGTTTGCCAATCTGACACCGTATACCGCTTACCGCGTCTCGTTCTGGCTGCGCACCGACAACTACAAGGCGCCGATGAAAGTGCAGGTGCTGGAAGACGAGAGCGATGTGCCGGTCTACAACAACCTGTATCCGATGGGTCGCAGCACGCTGGCCGATGGTACGTGGAATCCCGCGCCCAATACGGTCGCTCCAACTCAGGGCTGGACAAATTATAACTTCGACTTCAATACGCGCGACCTGACCGCCGTGCGCTTTTACATGGGCGCGTGGGCCAATGCAAAAGACGATGAAGCCGGCACTGCCTGGATCGACGATATGCAGATAGGCAAAATTGGCCTGGCGCATACGATCGCACGCCCCTCATTGCCGGTGACTGTCACCTCGGCTGGGCCCGTCAATTCGCGGGTGACTTACCAGGAGGGGGCGGACAAGGATTATACGGTCGGCAACGAATCGCTGACGATTTCCGCCGGCAGCACGATTGCCGATGGCAGCCAGTTGCTGGTGTCCTGGTACCAGGAGGCCAAGAACATGATGCCGGTCTGGACCTCGCCCGCCAGTGCCTGTCCGCCGGAATACATGACGCTGCAAACGCAGGGCTACCGGAAAATCAAGCAATTGTATCCATCCAGCCAGACGTTTTTCATCAATTATGACGAGTGGCGCATCATGAACTGGGATCCTTCGTGCGGCAATATCAGCGCCGCCACCTATCTGGCCAATACCATGACGGCCATGCAGGCGATGGTGAAAACGGAAAATCCTGGTGTCAAGCTGTATGTGTGGAACGATATGTTTGATCCGTACATGAACGCGGTCGACAAATATTTCATGGTCAAGGGCAGCCTGGCTGGCGCCGCCACCGGCATCCATGCCGATACGGTGGTGGTGAACTGGACGCACAATATCGGGCCGTCCGTTCCCCCGGAAGACCCGCTGCAGGTCAAGTCGCTGAAATACTTCCATCAGCGCGATTTGAAACAGATGATTGCGCTGTATTACGACGATCTGGCCCTGACCGACACATGGCTCGACAGCCTCGATGCGGCCGAAGCCGATGGCGTGACAGGCGTGGACGGTTTCATGTACACGACCTGGGAAGACAATGGCCGCTATGACGACCTGAAAGCGGTGGCCGACAAGATCAAGGCGCGTGTCAAGGCGCGCTGGCCGCAGCAATAAGTTCGATGGCAATCCGGCGCCGGCCGAGAACCTGTTTTGGCTGGCGCCAGCCTGCCATGCAATGCCGCCTTACTGCCCCGGGAAGGCGATCGAAGCGATGCGCTCTTCGGTCATGCTGCCGTCGGCCAGTTTGTGGGCCGGCACCACCATCACCAGTTCGCCGCCGACCGTGCCATCGTCATGGTGATCGATGCGCACCTTGAGCTGGCGGTCGAGCGCGACAAACGAGTTGCGGCCGGTGGCGACGATGCGATGTTCGTCCTGCTTGCCGATGCGCGCATACATCAGGCCGCCAGCCCGGCGCAGGGCCAGGGTGTCGCCATTGGACAGGTCGTACTCGCCGGCAAACTGCTTGAAGTCGTCGGCCATCATGTAGCGCGGCCTGGCAGGTACCTCGATTGTCAGCGCGCGGCCCGGCACGTCGACGCGCGGGATGTCGCCGGCGGTATCGGACTGGGCTACGGTGGTGCTGGCGGCCAGGGCAAGGATGGCGCTCAATAACAGTGTTTTCATGGTGCATTCTCCAGTGATATGTATGCCGCATCGGGTGCGGTCTGAACGGTATCGCCTCAACATTGATCTTGCAAACAAGACATGCCGGAAGGCTGGAGCCAGTCTAGGAAAGCGCAGGCGGCGGCACATCATCCGTTTGGTGGAGGCGGTGCAAAAGACTGGGGCACGGCGGCGATGCACTGGTGAACCAGCGCAATCAGCTCACCCTGGCGCCTGGTGCCGGTCTTGCCGTAGATATGATGCAGATGGGTCTTGACGGTGCAGGCCGAGACCGCGCAGGTACTGGCGATCTGGTCGACGCACTGGCCTTGCGCCAGCGACCGGCATACCTGCGTCTCGCTGGGCGTCAGCCCGAACAGCTGTTGCAATGCCAGCAGCGACGCCTCGCACACGCCGGGGTCGCGCGCCAGCAGCATGGCGCAGGGCCGGCCGGCATGCGGACCGCTGGTACTGCGGTACGGGGCGACACTGACGATCAGCGGTGCACCATCGTCACGCTCCATGCGCAGCGACTGGCATGCGGGGCCCTGCAACCGGCCGCCGATGGCCGCGCTTACGGCCCTGGCCAGTGGCGGCGTGAGTTGCCAGCGCGGACAGCCTTTGGTCGACACCTGCAGCGATGCCGGCACGTCCGCGCCAAACAGTCTGATCGCCGCCGCATTGGCGTACAGCACGTTCAGCTGCGCGCCGAGCAGCACCACCGCCACGTCCAGGGTGTCGAGTATCTGGGCGCTGCATGCCGGTGGCGCGGCGGCGGGCGCGAGGCGGTGGCGTATCTGCAGCGCGCGCTGCAGGTGCGGCAGCAGGGTTTCGACCTGCAGCCGTTCAAGGGCCGTGTAATGCCGCTGGCCCCGCTGGCGGTGGATGCCCAGCAGGCCCAGTTCGCCGTCGGCCACGGGAAACACGCTGCCGATCACGTAGAACACGCCGAGCTGGCGGCAGAAGTCGGCATAGAATTCCGTACGCTCGAAGTCGCGGTCGCTGATCATGTCGGCGCTGGTAAACACGCGCGCCAGGCCCGTCTGCATGGCGCGCATGGCCCAGACGTCGCACTGCCAGTAATGTTCCTCGTACGAGGCGATCATGGCGTCCGAGAAATTGTCGCTGCGGCCGAGAAACTGCTTTTGACGATGGGTTGGCAATACCACCACCGCGCTGCTGGTTGCGCCAAACGAAGCGGCAAGGCCGGCACATACCGCGCGCCAGGCCGCGTCGTCCAGCGCGGCTTCGTACAGCTTGCCGATTAATCCATGTTGCCGCGAAGTCAGTGGCGATGCCGTGTCCGCAAGACTGTTCATGCGCTTCCCCTTGCCAGGTTGACGGTGCTTACGGCGGCGCGCGGCGGGTAGGGGTGGGAAGCAGGCGTGACGGGGTACACCGTCGATAGCTTGATCCACCTTATGAGTAAGCAAGTATCGGTAGTTATTTTGATATTTATCAAGATAGGACAAAATGTCTCCGCGTGCAACGTGAAGCTGATAATTTACTAATAGATGCTTCAGTGCATGCCAACTGCGCGCATGAAAAGTGTATCCATAGGGTAAGCTTCGTCTGTAAGCTATTTCGCAACCCTAACAAAAACACATGACGCCAATAATGATTCCCGATGTCGCGCTGGTCGACAATACCGAACAACGCACGCCGCTGGTGCTGGTGCTGGACTGTTCCGGCAGCATGGCGGGCGACCCTGTCGCTTTCCTGAACGAGGGCCTGGCCTTGCTGGAACAGGAGCTCAAGGCCGACGTGATCGCGGCCAAGCGCGTGCGCATCCTGGTGATCCAGTACGGCGAACACGATGAAGCGATGGTCGCGCGCAACTGGTGCGATGCGATGGACTTTACGGCGCCGCGTCTGGAAGCGAACGGCACCACGCCGACCGGCGCCGCCGTCGAACTGGCGCTGGCCGAAATCGAGCAGGAAAAACTGCGCTTCCGCCAGGCCGGCGTGGCCTATACGCGGCCCTGGCTGTTCCTGATGTCGGACGGCGAGCCGACCGACCGCTGGCAGCATGGCGCCGAGCAGGCACGGTCCGCCGAGCAGGCCAGCAAGGTGGCGATTTTTCCGATTGCCGTGGGCGAGGGCGCCAATATTGACATGCTGGGGCAGTTTTCCAGCCGCGGCGAGCGCGGCGTCAAGCAGCTCAAAGGCTTGCAGTTCCGCGAACTGTTCCTGTGGCTGAGCGCCAGTATGCAGGTGGTGTCGCAATCGCGTCCGGGCGCGCAGGCGCAGCTGGCCTCGACCGATGGCTGGTCGGTGGTGCCTACCTGAGATGGCGGCAACTGACCAGGCAGAAAACGGCTGGCGCGTGTTCGGCGCCTCGGTGGTGGGCAAGTCGCATCTGGACAAGGGCTTGCCTTGCCAGGATGCGCATGCACACGTCAACGCGGGCGAGTCGCTGGTGGCAGTGGTGTGCGACGGCGCCGGTTCCGCCAGGCACAGCGAGCTGGGCGCGCAGTTCGTCGCCACCACGCTGGCGCAGGCGCTGGCGCGCCGGCTCGAGCAGGGCGCCAGCATCGAGCAGCTGCGCGACGGCATGCTGCGCGAGTCCATGGCGCAGGTGCGCGGCGCGCTGGAAGAAATGGCGGACAACCATGGCGCCGTGCTCGACGATTACGCCACCACGGTGGTGGGCGTGGTGATGGGGCCGTCCGTGGGCGTGTTCTTTCATCTCGGAGACGGCGTGGGCGTGGCGCAGCTGGACAATGGCAGCGAGCTCATTTCGCTGCCGGCCAATGGCGAATATGCCAATGAAACCTATTTTCTCAGCGGCGAGCGCTGGCGCGACCAGCTGCGCCTGCTGCCGATACCGCATGGCGTGCGCGGCCTGGTCCTGATGTCGGACGGCTGCATGCCGTTTGCCATGGGCAAGCACAATGCCGCGCTGTATGCGCCGTTCATGAGTGCGGTGCAAAATTATCTGCGCTGCATGGACGATATTACCCTGGGCGAGCAGGCGCTGGCGCAGACGCTGCTCGATCCGCGCACGCACCAGATCACCGGCGACGACAAGACGCTGCTGCTGGCCTTGCGCGCATGAGTGTGGGCAAGGCGGTGGGGCCGGGCCAGACGATCTGGCTCGATGGCAAGCATAGCCTCACTCTCGGCAAACTGATCAAGAGTGGCGGCGCGGGCAGCGTCTATCTGTTGCCCGGTTCGCCTGCGCAGGTTGCCAAGCTGTATCACCCGCATTTCGACCGGATTGCCAACCGGCGCAAGCTCGACGCCATGCTGGAACTGACGCCCGAGTTGCCGGACAAGCTGGAGAACGGCAAGCGCTACGTGCAGATCGCCTGGCCGCAGGCGGCCGTGCATGACCGGCAAGGGGAATTTCTCGGCTTTGTGATGCCGCTGCTGGACATGGCGCATACGGCCGAGCTGGAACAGATCCTGCAGGAACGCCAGGCGCGCGCGGCAGGCTTGCCAGTTGGGCTGGGTGCCAAGGTGACGCTGGCGGCGAACCTGGCCGGCGTGCTGGCGGCGCTGCACCAGCAGCATCATTATGTGATCGACCTGAAGCCGGTCAACCTGCGCTTTTATCGCGATTCACTGACCATCGCCATGCTCGATTGCGATGGCTTTTCCATCCAGGGCAAGGGCGAGCGCTACCGCGCGGAACAATTTACCAGCGACTACCTGGCGCCCGAGTTCCAGCGCAAGGGCATGCCGCCGGGCGCGGAAGCCGCACAAGACCGTTTTGCGCTGGCCGTCGTCATCTTCCAGTTGCTCAACTTCGGCATCCATCCCTACAGCGGCCGGCCTGCCAACGCGCAGGTGCCGACCGATATCCCGGGCCGCATCCGCGATGGTTACTATGCCTATGGCCTCAAACGCCACAAGGGCATTGCGCCGAACGTGACCAGCGGCCACGCCCTGATGCCGCCCGGGGTGCGCGCGCTGTTCGACCGCGCATTCGGCAGGCAAGGCGGCGCGCGGCCATCGGCCAGCGACTGGGCGCAGCTGCTGCGCACCCTGGCGCTGCGCCACGCCGACCCGGCGCAGAACGGCATCGTGGTCTGCCAGGTCAACCCCGAACACCAGCATTTTGCAGGCATGAAATGTGCGGCCTGCGTGCGCGAGCAGGCCATCGCGGCGGCTGGCGCTGCGTCGCTGGCCGCGCAGGCGCCACCGGTAGTCCGGCGCCAGCCCCCAGGGCAGCGCTCTTCCCGTGTGACGCCCATCCTGCAACCAGCGCAGGCGCCGTTGCCATCGGCCGGCGTGTCGGGCAAGAGCTGGGTGGTGATCGTGATCCTGATCGTGCTGTTCCTGATCGGTTTTTCGGCGTACACTTCGTCGCCAACCACGCAGGCGCAGAAGCAGGCCGACGCCGTGCTGGCGCAGCAGAATGCGTCGACCTACAAGCTGCAATGGCAGCAGCGCAGCCGTATCGTGGCGGAACCGTCCAGCGTGCGGGCCAGCATCCGCACGCTGGACAAGGCGCTGGAAGGCAAGCGCGATGCCGATGTGCAGATGGGTTTGCAAGTGCTGTACAACATGCAGCAGGATCAGAGTCCCGGCGACCCGACGCTGTCGCGCATGCGCCGCACGCTGATGGAAGCGTCGGGCTGGGGGTTCGGCATGGATGCGGCGCAGGCCGACAAATTGCGCGACCAGCTGATTGCCCAGCCGCGCGACTACCTGGTCGCGACCGCGCTAGGCAGCATGCACCTGGCGCTGCGCGAAACCGAGGCGGCGCGCCAGTATTTCGAGCAGGCCATCTGGGGGCTGCCGACCGACGCCGTGCCGTGGCTGGGCCTGTCAGCCACAGCGCTGCGCGGCAATCAGCCCAAGCAGGCGGTACGCATGGCCGCGCTCGCCTACCTGAGCGCCGTGCGCCATCCCGAAGCGGGTGGGCAGGACAATATTGACATGCGCATCCAGCGCTCGACCACCATGCTGGGCCTGGCCATGCCGCCCGAGACGCGCAAGCAGTGGACGGCGCTGCTGGCGGATGGGCAGCAGGAGATGTACCGGCTGGCCGCCTTGCCACGGCTGGCCGACCGGCCTGCGGGCGTCGAGCGCGACACGCTGCATCCGGTACTGCATGACGATGACGGTCCGCTCAAGCTGGCTGGCGACAGCACGCTGACGATCAGCATCGACGCGTCCGGCCTGCCGCAGAAAATCGTTGCCAGCAAACCGGCCCACGAAAAGCTCAACAGCGCATGGCTGGAGCAAGCGAAGAAATGGCGCTACCTGCCGGCCATCAGCAAGGGCCAGCTGCAGGCGTCGGAGGTGGAGGTGCTGGTGCGCTACCGCGACGGCAAAAGCAGTTTCAGCCCGGCGCCGGTAGCCACGCCTGCGGCCAGTGACCAGGAATAAGCTGCCCAGGTCGATACGTGGGTCGGATAGATCGGATCAGGCGCGCAGCGCCGTAATCCGACAACAGTGTTGGCGCTGTCCGTAGTGTTGTCGGGTTACGCGCAAGCGCTCACCCGACCTACGGGTATATGCCGATAGCAATGATTACGGACAATATCATCGGCGCAGGGTAGGTCGGATTAGGCGCGCAGCGCCGTAATCCGACAACATTGCTGCCCTGTGTTACCGGTGCGGCGGCGTCAGCACGCTGGCGATCGCCTTCGGCAGGGTCTCGGGATAATCGCGGCTGAAGTGCAGGCCGCGGCTTTCGCGGCGCGACAGGGCGCTGTTGACGATCATCGACGCGACGTCGACCAGGTTGCGCAACTCCAGCAAATCGTGCGTGATGCGGAAATTGCGGTAGTACTCGTCGATTTCTTCCTTCAGCAGGCCGATGCGGTGCTGGGCCCGCTCCAGACGCTTGGTGGTGCGCACGATGCCGACGTAGTTCCACATGAAGCGGCGCAGCTCGTCCCAGTTGTGGGAAATCACCACTTCCTCGTCGGCATCGGTTACGCGGCTTTCGTCCCAGTCGGGCAAATATGGCGTGCCGAGCTTTTCCTTGCTTTCAATATCCTGGGCGCAGGCGCGGCCGATCACGATGCATTCGAGCAGGGAATTGCTGGCCAGGCGGTTGGCGCCATGCAGGCCGGTACAGGCCGTTTCGCCCACCGCATACAGGCCCGGCAGGTCGGCGCGGCCGGCCAGGTCGGTCACCACGCCGCCGCAAGTGTAGTGGGCGGCCGGCACGATCGGGATCGGCTGTTTGGTGATGTCGATGCCCAGTTCCAGGCAGCGCGCATAAATGGTGGGAAAGTGTTCGATCAGGAATTCGGCCGGTTTGTGGCTGATGTCCAGGTGTACGTAGTCGAGTCCCCGTTTCTTGATCTCGAAGTCGATGGCGCGCGCCACCACGTCGCGCGGCGCCAGTTCGGCCCGCTCGTCGTGGGCCAGCATGAAGCGCTGGCCGGCTGCCGCGCCCGCTTCCGGTGGCAGTTTCAGCAGGCCGCCTTCGCCACGGATCGCTTCGGTGATCAGGAACGACTTGGCATACGGGTGATACAAACAGGTCGGGTGGAACTGGATGAATTCCATGTTCGACACGCGGCAGCCCGCGCGCCAGGCCATGGCGATGCCGTCGCCGCTGGCCGTGTCGGGGTTGGTGGTATATAAATACACCTTGCCGGCGCCGCCCGTGGCCAGCACGGTATGCTCTGCGGCAAAGGTCAGCACCTTGCCGGTTTGCTCGTCCTGCACGTACAGGCCGTGGCAATGCGGCTGCGCATTGCGCTGCACCGGCTTCATGCCCAGCTTGTCCGAGGTGATCAGGTCGATCGCGCAGTGGTGTTCGAACAGCGTGATGTTCGGGTGCGAGCGCACTTTTTCTTCCAGCGTCACCTGCACCGCGTGGCCGGTGGCGTCGGCCGCATGGATGATGCGGCGCTGGCTGTGGCCGCCTTCGCGCGTCAGGTGAAAGCCCAGTTCGGCCGTGGCGTCGCGCGTAAACGGCACGCCTTGCTCGATCAGCCATTCGATCGCTTCGCGGCCGTGCTCGACGATGTAGCGCGTGGCGCTCTCGTCGCACAGGCCGCCGCCGGCGATCAGGGTGTCTTCGATATGCTGCTGGTGGCTGTCCCCCGAATCGAGCACGGCCGCGATGCCGCCCTGCGCCCAGTTGCTGGCGCCATCGAGCAGCGCGCGTTTCGAAATGATCGCGACAGTGCGCGTCTCCGCCAAATGCAGTGCAACCGAGAGACCCGCCAGGCCACTGCCGACAATCGCTACATCAAATTTCATGACATTTATATTTTTTTAGGGGAAGCATACTATAGTCCATTTCACATCGATCGGACATGTGTTGAGATAAATTCTGTGAACGAAAGATAGCCGCGGCTGCGGTTTGCGACGCATCAACGCTTGGGCTGGACAGTTGTCCATGATTGCAAGACCAGTTCCACCACGCCAGATTCCGCGCGGCAGGGACCTTGCTCAAGGGGGTGACATGATCCGCATATTCAGCCATTACGTGTCGAAAACAGCGTTTGTGCTGCTGTTGCTGGAAATTCTGATACTGCTGCTGTCGGCCACGCTGACGTCCGTGATCTGGCTGGCCGACAACCGGCCCATCGTGCGCGCCGCCGATGTGTATCTGTCCGCCACGCTATTTACCCTGGTTATCGTGCTGTCGATGAGCGCGCTCGGCATGTACCAGCATCGCTCGCGCGAGGATGTGCGCAACACCCTGCTGCGCATCCTGCCCGCCTTTGCGCTCGGCTATGCCGTGCTCAGCGTGCTGGTGCGCTTCATGCCGTCGCTGCATGTCGGACGCGGCAGCGTGATGATCTTCGGCCTGGGCGCCATCGGCGTGCTGCTGGCGCGGCTGGTGGTGTTCAAGTCGTCGCAGTCGGCGCTGATGGAAGGACGTCTGATCCTGGTCGGCGGCGGCGCGCTGGCGCGCGACTGCATGGAGCTGGCAGCGAGCAAGATCGGTTTTCACCAGTTTACGGTGGTCGGCTGCATCAATGTGCCGGGCGAGCAGTGCTGCGTGCCTGCCTCGGCCATGCTGCCGGCCGGCAGCACGCTGCTGGCCATGGCCCAGCGCTATGATGCGCAGGAAATCGTCGTCTCCGTCAGCGACCGGCGCAATGCCGCGTTTCCCATCCGCCAGCTGCTCGAATGCGCGCTGGGCGGCGTCAGGGTGATCGACGCGGCCACCTTTTTCGAGCGCGAAACCTGCCAGATCCGTATCGACTCCCTGCAGCCCAGTTATCTGATCTATGGCGGCGGCTTCGACCAGAGCCTGGTGCGGGCCGCCTCCAAGCGCCTGTTCGACCTGGCCGCCAGCGCCGCCATTTTTATCGCCGCGCTGCCGGTGATGCTGCTCACCATGCTGTGCATCAGGCTGGAAGACGGTGGCCCCGTGTTCTACCAACAGGAACGGGTGGGGCGCAATGGCGCACTGTTCAATGTATTGAAATTTCGCAGCATGCGCTGCGACGCCGAGCGCGACGGTACACCTACCTGGGCCCAGGCCAACGACAGCCGCATCACGCGCGTGGGCCACTGGATACGCAAGCTGCGCATCGACGAGCTGCCGCAGATGCTCAATGTATTTCGCGGCGAGATGAGTTTCGTGGGCCCCCGGCCCGAGCGCGCGTATTTTGTCGATCAGTTCAAGGTACAAGTGCCTTATTACAATATTCGTCACAGCATCAAGCCCGGTATCACGGGCCTGGCCCAGGTGCGCTACCAGTACGGCGCTTCGGTCGATGACACTGTCAAGAAGCTGCAATACGATCTGTATTACGTGAAGAACAACAGCCTGTTCCTCGACCTGCTGATCCTGCTGGAAACGGTGCAGGTGGTGCTGTTTGGCAAAGGCAGCCGGTGACATGCAGACGGCCGATGCGCCGCTGGACCATGCGCAACCGGTCCTGCTGATGGCCGCCGATGCGGCCGCGCTCAGCTACGGCCTGGCATCGCTGGCGTTTTTCGCGCTGTCGCTGCTGCTGATCAGCAACTGGCGCGCGCGCCAGCAGGCGCGCAGCCTGCTGGCCGCCTGCCTGGCCACCGGCGTGTGGGCCACCGGCACGGTGCTGCTGGTGCTGCTGGGACGGCGCTGGTCGCTGGCCGCCGACGCACTTGAATTGCTGCGCACGCTGGCCTGGCTGCTGTTCCTGCTGCTGCTGATCGCGCCATCACGCGCGCGCCTGGTGGCGATGCTGGTGGGATTGGCCGCCATCGCCGCCATCGGCGTGCTGCAATGGTGGTCCGGCACGCCGCAGCTGGCGCTGCCGCAAGCGGTGGCGTTCCGTACCGCTGCCATCGCCTGCCATCTGCTGCTGGCCGTGCTGGGCATGCTGCTGGTGGAA
>NZ_DAMAGB010000045.1:0-61031 GCF_031995485.1 Janthinobacterium sp. | reverse complement strand
GTTCGGCGATCATCATGCGCATGGCCCGGAATCGGTGCGCTTCTATACGAAACAGAAGGCCGTGACCCAGCGCTGGCCGGCCTCGACGGCCGCCGGCGCCGAATTTGCCATGCCGACCCTCAAATAAAACGCTGGTTTGATTCTTGCTTACTGCTTTGGCTACTTGCCAGCCATTGCAGAAGCCCATGACGTCCAGCCGTACCCCACCTCATTCCGAGCGCCCCCTGCGCATCGTGGTCGTCAATACCATTGTCGACCACGCCGTGCAGTCGGACAGCGCGCTGGCTGCCCAAGCGCAGCGCGGCAATGCCCTGCGCATCGGCCTGCTCGAAGCGGGCTACGACATTATCGCCTCGCTGCCTGCCGACCTTTACCTTCCCGAACGCATCGCGCAGCTGCAACCCGACCTGATCATCATCGACGCCGAATCGGACGCGCGCGACGTGCTCGAACATATCGTGATTGCCACGCGCGACGAGCGCCGCCCCATCGTGCTGTTTACGGAAGACGGCGCCACCGCCAGCATCGACGCCGCCATGGCGGCCGGCGTGTCGGCCTATATCGTGGCCGGCCTGCAGGCCGAGCGCATCGCACCCGTGTTGAACGTGGCGCTGTCGCGCTTTCGCCGGGAGGAAAAGCTGCGCGCCGAACTCGACGACACACGCCATAAGTTGCTTGAGCGCAAGGTGATCGAGCGGGCCAAGGGCCTGCTGATGACGCATCATGGATTGACGGAAGAGCAGGCCTATCAGCGCTTGCGCAGCATGGCCATGAACAAGAAGCTGAAACTGGCCGAGATTGCCCAGCGCATTATCGATGTGGAGGACCTGCTGGGATGAGCTCTCAAACCCGCGCACGCGGCTCGTTGTGGTGCGGCGCACCAATACAGTGCATTATTTTGAATGCCGTGATACACGGCAGATTGATAGACGGCAGATTGATAGACGGCAGAATTTTTCAGCAAGGAATGGTATGACGGAGCAAGCGGGTGGTCACATGCGGGCGGCGCAGCCTGAAAAGCAGGTAGTACGGATCGGCTATCTGCCGCTGACCGACTGCGCCTCCCTCGTCATGGCGGCGGAACTGGGTTTTGACGAACGATACGGCATCAAGATCGAGCTGAGCCGCGAAATGTCGTGGGCCGGCGTGCGCGACAAGCTGGGCAATGGCGAACTCGACGCCGCGCACGTGCTGTACGGCCTGGTGTTCGGCGTGCAGATGGGCATCGGCGGCCAGCAGCATGACATGGCCGTGCTGATGAACCTCAATCACAACGGGCAGTCCATCGCGCTGTCGGCCGACATGGCGCGTGCGGGTGCCGTCGACGGCGCGTCGCTGGCGCGCCAGATGCGCACCGCCGTGCGGCCCTATGTGTTTGCGCATACTTTCCCGACCGGCAACCATGCGATGCTGCTGCAATACTGGCTGGCCGCGCACGGCATCGATCCGGTGCGCGATGCGCGCGTGATGACGGTGCCGCCGTCGCAGATGGTGGCGGCCCTGCGCGCCGGCCAGATGGACGGCTTTTGCGCGGGCGAGCCGTGGGGCGGCAAGGCGATCGCCGAAGGCGTGGGCGTCACCGCCAGCACCAGCGGCGCGATCTGGCCTGACCATCCGGGCAAGGTGCTCGGCACCAGCGCCGCGTTTGCACGCCAGCATCCGAATACCTGCCGCGCGCTGATCGCCGCCGTGCTCGAAGCGGGGCGCTGGATCGATGCGAGCGACGCCAACCGCCTGCAGATGGCGGCCGTCCTGGCCGGTCCCGCCTACCTGAATGCGCCGCAGGAATTGCTGGCGCCGCGCATCCTCGGCCACTACTGCGACGGCCTGGGCAAGTGCTGGCACGAGCAACACGGCTTGCGGTTTCATGGCGATGGCGCCGTCAATTTTCCGTATCTGTCCGACGGCATGTGGTTCATGACCCAGCACCGGCGCTGGGGCCTGCTGCGCAGCGAACCCGATTACCTGGCGGTAGCCGGCCAGGTCACGCGCCTGGACCTGTATCGCCAGGCGGCGGACATGACGGGCACGACGGTACCAATCAGCCTGATGCGTTCATCGACCCTGTGCGATGGCGTGGTCTGGGACGGCAGCAATCCCGAGCAGTACGCGGCGTCGTTCGCGATCCGCCACTTTTTTTAACCCTGACAGCAGGAGATTTCTATCATGGCACAAGGCTACGTTACCCTGGTGGGCGCCGGTCCCGGCGACCCGGACCTGCTGACCATCAAGGCCGTCAAGGCCATCGCCGCGGCCGATGTGGTGCTGATCGACGACCTGGTCAATCCGGAAATCCTGGCCCATGCCCGCCCCGGCGTGCGCGTGGTGGAAGTGGGCAAGCGCGGCGGCTGCGCCTCGACGCCGCAGGCCTTTATCGAGCGCCTGATGCTGGCCGAAGCAAAATCCGGCCTGCATGTGGTGCGCCTGAAAGGCGGCGACCCGTACCTGTTCGGCCGCGGCGGCGAAGAGCGCGCGTATTTGCGCAGCCATGGCGTGCGGGTCGAGGTAGTGCCCGGCATCAGCAGCGGCCTGGCCGCGCCATCGGCGATCGGCGTGCCGCTGACCCACCGCAGCTGGAGCCAGGGGGCGATTTTCGTCACCGGCCATGGCAAGGATGCGGCCTCCGAACCGAACTGGGCCGCGCTGGCGCAGAGCGGGCTGACCCTCGTCATCTACATGGGCGTGGCGCGCGTGGCCGCGATCCAGGCCGGCCTGCTGGCCGGCGGCATGGCGCCCGGCATGCCGGTGGCCGTGGTGCAGTCGGCCAGCCGCGACAGCCAGCGCCAGCTGCTGAGCACCTTGCAAAATTTGCCCGGCGACCTGCAGGCCAGCGGCCTGGCCAGCCCGGCCATTATTGTGGTGGGCGAAGTGGTGCGCTGCGCCGACGCGTGGAATGAGTGGGATGCGCCCGGCGTGGTGCCGTTCGAGGCAGAGGCCGCCAGCCGCTAGCCGGATTGGCGTGGGCGCCAGCTTTTTTTGAACGGCGTGTGCATGGTGCAAGCGCTTTGATAGTATCCTCATGATAATTCAGCAGGAGCATGCTCCCGCAGGCCGAGGAACCGGAACAAGCGATCGACCATGCATATTCTGAACACGAGCTGGACCGCGTCATATGTCAGGATCTGGGCCGGCGGGGTGCTGCTGGCCCTGCTGATCGGCGGCGCGCTGTATGCGGGCGCTCAGCGTACCATCAATGACGATGCCCGCGAGCGCTTCGACAACCTCACCTACAGCGCCCAGCAGAGCCTCAAGTCGCGCGTGAAAAGCTATTCCGACCTGCTGCGCGGGCTGGAGTCGCTGTTTCGCACCAACGAGAACCTGACACGCCGGCAGTTCCACGATTATGTGGCCGGCCTCGATATCAAGCGCCAGTTTCCCGCTGTGGAATCGCTCAATTTTGCGGCGGCCGTCAAGGCTGCCGAGCGCGACGCCTTTATCGCCGCCGTGCGCGCCGACGACAGCCTGGTGGCCAAAGGCTATCCGGCCTTTGCCATCCGCCCGGCCGGCGAGCGGCCGGAATATACCGTGCTGACCTTCATGGAACCCGATGCGCTGGTGGCCGAGCGCCAGGGCGTCGATATCGGCGCCAATCCTGCCATCGCCCAGGCGCTGGCGCAGGCGCGCGACAGCGGCGAAATCAGCGCGTCGGGCCAGGTGATCATGATCAAGGGGCCGCCTGCGCGCGTCGGCCTGGGCATGCGCATGCCCGTCTACCGCAACGGCATGGCGCGCGGCACCGTGGCCGAGCGGCGCGCCGCCTACAAGGGCTCGGTCGGCATCGGCTTCGGCGTGGCGCAGCTGGTGCACAGCGCGCTCGAAGGCAGTACCCTGCAGCCGCTGCACCTGACGCTGTACAGCGCGCCGGGACCGTTTGCCGCCGGTGGCGACCTGCGCCTGACGCGGCAGGACCGCGTACTGTTCAACGATGACGGCGACTTGGGCGGCGTGCCGGCGCCGGGCCGCGACAGCGGCTACTTCGATCAGATACTGCCGATCGAATACCACGGCGGACTGTGGAAAGCCCATTTCCGGGTGCGCAAAAGCGCACTCTACAGTGACTTCGACCGCTACCTGCCAGCGCTGGCGCTGGCCGTCGGTTTTGCCGGCACGCTGCTGGCCTATGGCTACATGCTGACCTTGTACCTGTCGCGGCGTAATGCCATCGGCCAGCGTGCCATGCTCGATACCGTGCTCGACAGCGTTGACGCCTATGTCTTCATGAAGGACGAGAACCTGCGTTTTCGCTATGTGAACGCGAGGATGCTGGAAATACTGGAGCGGCCCATCGAGCAGATACTGGGCCGCCAGGCCGGCGAGCTGATCGGCGATGACCTGGCGGCCACGTTCCATGGCCGCGAACAGCTGATCTGCGCCACCGGCGTCAAGTTCATCGGCGAGGAACGCTTTGTCGACAGGCACGGCAAGGTGCATCATTTGTGGAGCGTGAAGGTGCCGCTGGGCCTGCCTGGTCCGGTCACGGGACTGATCGGCCTGTCCACCGATATCACCGAACTGCATCGCCTGAAAGAGCAGGCCGATGCGGCAAGCCAGGCGAAAAGCGATTTCCTGTCGAACATGAGCCATGAAATCCGCACGCCGATGAACAGTATTATCGGCATGGCCCACCTGGCGCTCAAGTCGGTGGCCGATGCGCGCCAGCGCGACTATCTGCAAAAAATCTACCATTCCGGCCAGCACCTGCTGGGGCTGATTAACGATATCCTCGATTTTTCCAAGATCGAGGCGGGCAAGCTGGAACTGGAAGTGCGGCAGTTCCGGCTCGATACGCTGCTGGCGAATATTTCGGGCCAGCTGGGCGAAGCGGCTGCCGCCAAGGGCCTGCAACTGCATTTCGATATTGCGCGCGACCTGCCGCAGCGCTGGTGCGGCGATGCGCTGCGCCTGGAGCAGGTCTTGCTGAACCTGACCAGCAACGCCATCAAGTTCAGCCATAACGGCAGCGTGTTCGTGCGCGTGCGCCAGACAGAGGAGGCGGCCGGGCACGCCATGCTGCGCTTCGATGTGCAGGACAGCGGCATCGGCATGAACCACCAGGAAGTCAGCCAGCTGTTCCGCTCGTTCCACCAGGCCGATCCGTCGACCACGCGCAAATACGGCGGCAGCGGCCTGGGCCTGGTGATCAGCAAGCAGCTGGCCGAGCTGATGGGCGGCAAGGTAGGCGTCTACAGCCAGCCAGGACTGGGCAGCACCTTCTGGTTTACGGCCCGCCTCGACAAATACGCGGGCGTGGCGGAAGACAGCGCCGGCGAGGGCGAACCGCCGCTCCTCGATGTGATCCGTGGCGCCTCCATCCTGCTGGTCGAAGACAATCTGTTCAGCCAGCAGGTGGGCAGCGAATTGCTGGAAGACGCGGGCGCCATCGTGCGCGTGGCCAACAATGGCCGCGAGGCACTCGACCTGCTGGCCCGGCAAAGCTATGACTGCGTGCTGATGGACGTGCAGATGCCCGAAATGGACGGCTTCGAAGCCACGCGCCGCATCCGCGCCGATCCGCAGCTGGCCGGGTTGCTGGTGATCGCGATGACGGCCAATGCCGGCAGCGAAGACCGCGCCCGCTGCCTGGAGGCGGGCATGGATGAATTCGTCACCAAGCCGATCGCGCCGAACCTGCTGTTCCACCTGCTGGCCAAATGGCTGCGCCGGCGCGGCGGCGGTTTTGCAGCGGCCACGCCAGCTTCCGCGTCTGCGCCAGCGGCACACGGCACGCGCAACCAGGCGGTGCTCGACGTGAACGCGCTGGCGCGCACCTTCAGCAACGACCCGGTCAAGATGCGCAAGTATGCGCAGCTGTTCCTCGATACGGCGCGCGACGGCCTGGCGGAGATGGAGCAGGCGATGGCACTGGAAGACCTCAAGCGCCTGGCCGACCTGGGCCACCGCACCAAGTCGTCCGCGCTGGCGGTGGGGGCGACGGCGTTCGCCTCGCTGTGCCTGCAGCTCGAAAGCCTGCGCCGCGGCGGCGACCTGCCGCAGGCGCGCGCATTGCTGGCGCAGATGGAGCCTGCGCTGGCGCAGGTGGCAGAAGAAATTTCGCTCGATTTTGCCAACAGCGACGCCACCTGACGCGGGCAAGGGCGATAATAGCGGTTTGCACAACGCTCAAGCCCGACTCAACCGCATGCAACCGACCATCACGCCCGGCCTTATCATTCTGCACGGCAACCAGCTGGAACACCTGCGCGCAGCCGTGTTCCAGTGGCTGCGCAACCATCCGCTGGCGCCGCTGGAGACCGATATCTTCCTGGTGCAGTCGAACGGCGTGGCCGAATGGCTGAAAATCGCGCTGGCCGAAGAGATGGGCGTCTGCGCCGCCACCCGCATCGCCCTGCCGGCCCGCCTGCTGTGGGAAAGCTACCGGGGCATGCTGGGCCGCGAGCGCGTGCCGCGCGTGTCGCCGTTCGACAAGTCGCCGCTGACCTGGCGTTTGATGCGCCTGCTGCCGTCGCTGCTGGAAGACCCCGTGTTTGCGCCGCTGCGCTACTTCCTGGCCGATGGCGATTGCGAACGGCGGCTGCAGCTGGCCGAGCGGCTGGCCGACCTGTTCGACCAGTACCAGGTGTACCGTGCTGACTGGCTGGCCGACTGGGCGGCGGGGCGCGATGTGCTGCGCACGGCGCGCGGCGAATCGATTGCCTTGAAGGACGAGCAGCGCTGGCAGGCGCAGCTGTGGCGCGCGGTGGCGGCCGACGTCGAGGCGCTCGAACGCGCCACGGGCCGCGCCGATATCCACGACGCCTTTTTGGCCGCCATCGACTCCGGCGCAGAGCCGGCCGGCAAGCTGCCGCGCCGCGTGGTGCTGTTCGGCGTCTCGGCCCTGCCGTACCAGACGCTGCAGGCGCTGGCCGCATTGGCGCGCCACACGCAAGTGGTGCTGGCCGTGCCCAATCCCTGCCAGTACTACTGGGGCGACATCATCGAAGGGCGCGACCTGCTGCGCGCCGCCTACAAGCGCCAGCAGCAGCGCAACGGCCAGGACCTGGCGCAGCTGCCGCTGGAAGAACTGCATGCGCACAGCCATCCGCTGCTGGCCAGCTGGGGCCGGCAGGGGCGCGACTTTATCCGCATGCTCGACGAATTCGACGAACACGCGCATGCGGAAGGACGCGACGACAGCCTGCGCATCGACCTGTTCGGCGACGAGCCGGGCGAAACGCTGCTGCAGCAAGTGCAGGTGGCGATCCGCGAACTGCGCCCGCTGGCCGAGCATGAACAGCTGCCGCCCGAGGCCGGCGACCGCTCGATCGAATTCCATGTGGCGCACAGCGTGCAGCGCGAAGTGGAAATCCTGCACGACCAGCTGCTGGCCATGTTTGCCGGCAGCAGCCAGACAGGCCTGCGTCCGCGCGACGTGGTGGTGATGGTGCCCGATATCGATGTGTTTACCGCCGCGATCCACGCCGTGTTCGGCCAGCACCGCCGCACGGACGCGCGCTTCATTCCGTTCGAGATCGGCGACGTCAAGGACCGCAGCGTCAATCCGCTGCTCGTCGCGCTGGAGTGGCTGCTGCAGCTGCCGCTGCAGCGCTGCCGCCAGAGCGAGGTGCGCGACCTGCTCGACGTGCCGGCGCTGGCCGCCCGTTTCGGCCTGCACGGCGACGATCTCGATACCCTCGGCGCCTGGATCGAAGGCTCGGGCGTGCGCTGGGGTCTCGATCGCGAACATCGCGCCGGGCTGGGCCTGGGTGCGGCGGGCGAACAGAATGCCTGGATCTTCGGCGTGCGGCGCATGCTGCTCGGCTACGCCAGCGGCGGCGGCGCCAGTGCCGGTGATGCCAGCTTTGGCGGCATCGAGCCCTACGCGGAAGTGGGCGGGCTTGATGCCGCGCTGGCTGGGTCGCTGGCGCAGCTGGTCGAGGCGCTCTTGCACTGGCGCGCGCTGCTGGCCGTCTCGCGCACCCCGGCCGAATGGGGCGTGCAGGCGCGTGCGCTGCTGGCCGGCTTCTTTGACGCCGACGACGAAGGCGACCGCCTGACCCTGGCGCAGCTCGAAGGCGCGCTGCAGTCGTGGCTGGAAACCTGCGAGCATGCCGGCTTTGCCGACCGCGTGCCGCTCGACGTGCTGCGCGTGGCCTGGCTGGGCGCGCTCGACGAGCCGACCCTGAACCACCAGTTCGTGTCGGGCGGCGTGACCTTCTGCACCCTGATGCCGATGCGCGCGGTGCCGTTTCGCGTGGTGTGCCTGTTGGGCATGAACGACGGCGATTTCCCGCGCCGCGCGCCGAAAGCCGACTTCGACCTGCTGGCGCTGCCCGGCATGGCGCGTCCCGGCGACCGCTCGCGCCGCGACGACGACCGCTACCTGATGCTCGAAGCGCTGCTGGCCGCGCGCGACAAGCTGTATGTGAGCTGGGTCGGGCGCAATGTGCGCGACAACTCCGAGCAGCCGCCATCGGTGCTGGTGTCGCAGCTGCGCGACTACCTGGCAGCCGGCTGGTCGCTCGACAGGCATCTGGCCTCATTGACCACCGAACATGCGCTGCAGCCGTTCAGCCGCCGCTACTTTGAAGATGGCGGTCTGCTGACCTATGCGGGCGAATGGCGCGTGGCGCATGTGGAAGAGGGACGGACAGCGGAAACACTGGCGCTGGGACCGTACGAATTCGATCCCGGCATGCGGTTGAAACTGGGCGAGCTGGCCAGTTTCGTGCGCCAGCCCGTCAAATACTTTTTCCGCCGCCGCCTCAGCGTGCACTTTGCCGAGGCGGCCATGCTGGGCGACGACGAGGAGCCGTTCGGCTTGAATGCCCTGGAGCGCTACCTGCTGGAAGACACCATGCTCGACGACGGCGGCGTGGTCGAGGCGATGGACGAGGTGCGCGCGGGCCTGCAGCTGCGCGCGCAACGGCTGGCGCGCGAGGGCGTGCTGCCGATCGGCCTGATCGGCCGCCAGGTGCAGGAGCAGCTGGTCGATGCGCTGGTGCCGGTGCGCAGCGCCTGGCTGTCGCTGCGCGCGTCGTTCCCGCAGGCAGCCGACAAGCGCGCCATCGCGCTGCCGTTCGGCGACCTGCTGCTCGAGGACTGGCTCGACAAATTGCGCAGCAATGGCGGCGAGACAGCCTGGCTGGAGCAGATTTCATCGAAGGTGATGGACAAGTCGGGCCTGGCGCGCGGCGACAAGCTGATGCTGATGTGGCTGCGCCAGCTGGCCGCCGCCGCCATCGGTTTTCCCGTCACCGGCTACCTGGTGGCGCGCGACGCCATCGTCAGCATGGCGCCGCTCGACCCGGCCAGCTCGCGCGAAGCGCTGGCCACCGTGCTGGCGCTGTGGCGCGAAGGCATGCACCATCCGCTGCCGACCGCCTGCAAGACGGGCCTGGCGCTGGTGCAGGAGGGCGATCCGCGCGCCGTGTATGACGGCGGCTTCGAGCTGTCGGGCGAACGCGAGGAACTGTGCCTGGCCCGTCTGTGGCCGGAATTTTCGGCCCTGGCCGCCGAGGAAGCGTGGGAAGACTGTACGCGCGAACTGTATGGCCCGCTGGCCGACTGGCTGCGCGAGCATGTGACGCTGGACCCGATTACAGGCGCCAATGACGCCGGAGAAGAACCATGACCAGCCATCTGCTCAACCCGCTGGCGTTTCCGCTGCACGGCTCGCGCCTGATCGAAGCGTCGGCCGGCACCGGCAAGACCTGGACCATCGCCGCGCTGTATGTGCGCCTGGTGCTGGGCCATGGCGACGCCGACACGCGCTTCGCGCGGCCGCTGCTGCCGGCCGATATCCTGGTGATGACGTTTACGCGCGCCGCCACGCGCGAACTGTCGAACCGCGTGCGCGAGCGGCTGATCGAGGCGGCCAAGTATTTCCGGCATGAGTCGCTGGGCAGCGATCCGTTTCTCGATGCCCTGCTCGCATCGTATCCCGACGACAGCGCACGGCAAAAGGCCGCGCACCGGCTGATGCTGGCTGCCGAGACGATGGACGAGGCGGCCATTTTCACCATCGACGCCTGGTGCCAGCGCATGCTGCGCGAACACGCGTTCGACAGCGGCAGCCTGTTCGACGAGGAACTGGTCAGCGATGAACAGGCGCTGTTCGAGGACGCCGCCCACGACTACTGGCGCCAGCAGGTGTATCCGCTGGCGCCGCAGTCGCTCGATGTGCTGCTCGCTTGCTGGAGCGGCGTCGATGCGCTGAAAAAAAGCGTGCGCGACCTGGCGCGCCGGCCCGGCATCGCCGCCATGGCGCAGGACGAAGCGCTGGGCGGCTTGATCGCGCGCGAGCAGCAGGCGCTGGGCGCGCAGCTGGTGCGCCTGAAGCAGGGTTGGGCCGAGCGCGCCACGGCCATGCAAACGTGGATCGACGGCCACCGCGCCGCCAATCCCAAATGCTTCAACGGCGTCAAGATGAAGCCCGACAACCTGGCGAAATGGTTCGACGGCCTGCGCCACTGGGCGCAGGATCCGCTGTTGCTGCTGCCGGCCATTACGCCCAAGGCCTGGGAGCGCCTGACGCCGTCCGGCATCGAAGATGCGTTTGCCAAGAGCTTTACCGCCAGCGTGCCCGAATGCTTCGGGCATACCGAGCAGCTGGGGCGTGACCTGGCGGCCATCACGCCGCTGGCGCACACCCTGCACCTGCATGCGGCAGCAACGATTGCGCGCCGCATGGACCAGCTCAAGCGCCAGTCGCGCCAGTTCGGCTTTGCCGACATGCTGCAGCGGCTGCACGACGCGCTGGCCGGCGAGAATGGTTCCGCGCTGCGCCAGCGCATCGTCGAGCAGTATCCGCTGGCGATGGTCGACGAATTCCAGGATACGGCGCCCGCGCAGTACCAGATTTTCAACCTGCTGTACCGCATCGCCGACAACGACCCGGCCCAGGGGCTGTTCCTGATCGGCGACCCGAAGCAGTCGATCTACGGCTTTCGCGGTGCCGACATCCAAAGCTACCTGGCGGCGCGGCGCGCCACCGAAGGACGCCACTACCAGCTGGGCACCAACTACCGCTCGACGGCGCCGCTGGTGGCGGCCGTCAACCAGCTGTTCCTGCATGCCGAACGTCCGCAAGTGCCGCTGGGCGCCTTCCGCTACCGCACCGCGCAGGCCAATCCGCTGCCGTTCGAGGCGGTCGAGGCCAAGGGCCGCGCCGAGCAGCTGGTGACGCAAGACGGCGCCATGCCGGCGCTGCTGGCCGCGTGCGCCAGCGACGAATCGCTGCGCAGCGAAAGCTACCGCGACTACTTTGCCGACCACTGTGCCGAGCATATCGTCGCCATGCTGGGCGACGCGCAGGCGGGCTTTGACGGCCCGGACGGTTTCGTGCGGCTGCAGCCGGCCGATATCGCCGTGCTGGTGCGCGACCGCAAGGAAGCGGGCGCGATCCGCCGCGCGCTGGCGCGCCGCCGCGTGGCCAGCGTGTATTTGTCCGACAAGGATTCGGTGGTCGACAGCGAGGAGGCCGCCGACGTCTTGCGCTGGCTGGCGGCGCTGGCCAATCCGCTCGATGGCGGCCTGGCGCGCGCCGCATTCGCCACCCGCACCATCGCCCTGTCGCTGGGCGAACTGGCGCGCCTGTCGAGCGACGAACTGGAATGGGAGCGCCGCGTCGAACAGCTGAAAGCGCTGCACCTGGTATGGCAGCGCCAGGGCGTGCTGGCCATGCTGCGCCGCTTTATCCACGAGCTGCAGCTGCCGGCCATGCTGCTGCAGCAGACGGGCGGCGAGCGGCGCCTGACCAATCTGCTGCATCTGGCCGAGCTGCTGCAGTCGGCCAGCCGCCAGCTCGATGGCGAGCAGGCGCTGATACGCTGGCTGGCCGAGCAGATCGAAGGCGGCGGCGAGAACAGCGACGAGCGCGTGCTGCGCCTGGAAAGCGACGCCGAGCTGGTAAAAGTGATCACCGTGCACAAGTCCAAGGGCCTCGAATATCCGCTGGTCTACCTGCCGTTTGCCGTCACGGCGCGCAAGGTCGACAAGCGCAACCGCAGCTTTGCCGACTATGCCGATGCGGATGGCGAGCGGCATCTGGACCTGTCGCTGTCGGATGAGGCGATGGCGGCGCTGGAAGAGGCGCGCATCGAGGAGGACCTGCGCCTGCTGTACGTGGCGCTGACGCGCGCGCGCCATTTCCTGTGGCTGGGCGTGGCGGCGCTGGCGGCGCGCAAGGCCGGCGAGAACACGCTGCATGAATCGGCGCTGGGCTACCTGCTGACCGGCGGCGACAAGCTGCCCGGCGAGCAACTGCAGCAGCGCTGGCACGAGGTGTGCGGCGGCTGCGACGCGATCGCCATTGCCAGCCTGGCGCAGCCGGGCGCGCCGACGCTGTTGAAACGCATCGAGCACCGCCCGGAACTGCGCGAGGCACCGCAGTTCACGGGGCGCTTCGAGCGCGACTGGTCGGTCGGCAGCTTTACCTCGCTGACGCGCCAGATCGGCGCCGTGGCCAGCCATGTACCGCAGCGGGCGCTGGAAGAAACGCTGATGGAAGACGGTACCGGTGCGGCATTGGTGGCGCCGGCGCAGCATCTGGGCGACGCGCCATGGCACCGTTTCCCGCGCGGCTCGCTGGCCGGTAACTTCCTGCACGAGCAGCTCGAATGGATGGGCGGCGAAGGCTTCGATTGCGTGTACGAGGCCAATTTCGGCACGCGCCTGGCCGCGCGCTGCGAACGGGCCGGCTGGGGCAACCGCCAGGACGAGGCGATCGCCTGGCTGCGCGAAGTGGCCGTCACGCCGCTGCCGCTGCTGGGCGCGCCGCTGGCGGAACTGGACAGCACCTTGTCCGAGATGGAGTTCTGGTTCCCCAGCGAGCATCTGGCAACGCAGGCGCTCGACGAACTGTGCACGCGCCTGCTGCTGGATGGCGCGCCACGCCCGGTGCTGCCGCGCCGCCAGCTGCATGGCATGCTGAAAGGCTTTGCCGACCTGGTGATCGAACGCGAGGGCCGCTACTGGGTGCTCGACTACAAGTCGAATGCACTGGGCAATAACGACGCGAGCTATCACACCGATGCGCTGGCGGCCGGCATGGCCCAGCACCGCTACGATATCCAGGGCGCCATCTATATGCTGGCGCTGCACCGGCTGCTGAAAAGCCGCCTTGGCGACGCCTATGACCCGGCGCAGCAGCTGGGCGGCGCCATCTTCCTGTTCCTGCGCGGTATCGCCAACCCGGACACGCATGGCTGCTATCTGCTCGAGCCGCAGCGCGAACTGCTCGACGGACTCGATCACATACTGGAAGAGACAGAACTGCATGCATAGCGCAACCCTTGATCCGTTGTTGAACCATTTTGACGCCATCGCCGACGCGGGCCAGGTGCGGCGCCTGGGCGCGGCGTTTGCGCGCTTTATCGGCTCCCTGTCGGCGGCTGCCGAACCGGCCGATGCGGCGGCGCTGGCCGTCGCCTGCCTGGTGCTGTCCGAACTGGAAGGGCGCGGCCACAGCTGCGTGATGCTGGCCGACCTGGCGCAGGAACCGTCGCAGATGATGGGCTGGACGGAAGAGCAGTGGCATGCGCTGCTGGCCGTCTCCGGCCCGCTGCCCGGGGCGATGGAAGACTGGTGCGCGCTGCTGGCGCGCGCGCCGCAGGTGTGGAGCGCCGGCGTGGCCGACCGCCAGCAGCCGCTGGTGCTCGATGGCGCGCGCCTGTATCTGCGCCGCTACTGGCGCGATGAAACGGCCGTTGGCGGCACCATCGCCGCGCGTGCGGAAATGACGCTTGCGCCGCCGCTGCCCCAGGTGCGGCGCTGGCTCGATGTGCTGTTTGACAAACCGCCGGCCAATGGCGGCACCGACTGGCAGAAGGTCGCCTGCGCCATCGCCCTGCGCGGCAAGGTGGCCATCATCACGGGCGGGCCGGGCACCGGCAAGACGTATACGGTAGCCAGTTTGCTGACCTTGCTGTTTGCCGTCTCGCCGCAGCCGGAGCAGCTGCGCATCGCGCTGGCCGCGCCGACCGGCAAGGCGGCCGCGCGCCTGAAGCAGTCGATCGACCAGGCGCTGACGGGACTGGCGCAAAAAGTCGGCGATGCGCTGCCCTTGTTGACGCTGGCCCAGCGCATGGGCGCCGCGCGCACCCTGCACAGCCTGCTCGGCGCGCGGCCCGGCACGCGCGCGTTTGCGCACCACGCGGGCAACCAGCTCGACGTCGACGTGCTGATCGTCGATGAAGCGTCGATGGTGCACCTGGAGATGATGGCCTCGGTGCTCGACGCCCTGCCGCCGTCCGCCATCCTGATCCTGCTGGGCGACAAGGACCAGCTGGCGTCGGTGGAGGCGGGCGCCGTGCTGGGCGACCTGTGCCACGACGCGCAGGCGGGCGGCTATACGGCGCAGACCATCGCCTATGCGCAGGCGGCCAGCGGCGAGATCATCGCGCCACAGTTCGCCGGCAACGCCGGCGCGCTGGCGCAGCAGACGGTGATGCTGCGCCACAGCCATCGCTTCAGCGGGCCGATCGGCGCGCTGGCGCTGGCCGTCAATGACGGCAATACGGCGCTGGCCAAGGCCTGCTTTGCCAATGAGCGCGACGGCAAGGTGGCCTGGCGCGTGCCGGCCCAGCCGGAAGAAGTGCTGCGCCTGGCATTAAATGGCCGCGACGGCGCGCCGGGCGGCTACCGGCCCTGCCTGGAGCTGGTCAATGCAGGCAATGCCGCTGGCGAAGCGCATGACGACTGGGTGCGCAAGGTGCTGCACAGCTTTGAGTCATTTCGCATTTTATGCGCCGTGCGCGAAGGCGAGTGGGGCGTGGCCGGACTCAATACGGCGATCGAACTGCGTCTCGAAAGGGAAGGCCTGATCCGCCGCAGCGAATGGTATGTGGGCCGGCCCGTGATGGTCACGCGCAACGACTATGGCACGGGGGTGTTCAACGGCGATATCGGCTTGACCCTGCGCGACCCGGCCCGTCCCGGTTCGCTGCGCGTGTACTTCCTCGAGGGCGACAGCGTGCGCAGCGTGCTGGCCACGCGCCTGCGCCAGGTGGAAACGGCATTTGCCATGACGGTGCACAAGTCGCAGGGCTCGGAATTTCGCCACACGGTGCTGGTGCTGCCGCAGGAGGGCGGCGCCATGCTGGCGCGCGAACTGGTCTACACCGGCATCACGCGCGCGCGCGACTTTTTTACGCTGGTGTCGCCCACGCAGGCGGTGCTGTTCGACGCGATTTTGCGCCGCACGCAGCGTGCCAGCGGGCTGCGTGCGCTGGTGGCAAGCTAGCTACTTGACGGTACCGCGCGCCGCCAGCCGGCGCGCCGCCTGGGCCGGCGGACTGTCCTGCAGCGGCAGCAGCGCCGCCGCCCGCGCCAGCATGCGCACCAGCGTCGCTTCGCCCCGGCGCAGGCCGCGTCCGCGCAGCTGCGGCAGCGAGCGCACCGGTTCCGGCGTCATCTCCACGGCGGCGCGCATCAGCAGCCGCTGCAGCCAGCGCATGGGCGCGGGCAGGATGGCCGCTTCCGACATGATGCGGATGAATTCAAGCAGTATCGGCGAGCCTTGCAGCCGTGGCGCGGTGGCGGCCAGCAGCGCCTCCCATTCGGCCCGCGAGCGCGGCGCGCCGGCCGCGCCATACAGGCGCGCGGCGGGCTGGGCTTCGGCAAACGCCGCGTCCTTCTCAGCGGCAGAGAACGGCCGTACATAGCGGTGATAGGCCTCGCTGAAGCCGAAGGTGGCCGTCGCCTGCACCCAGTCCAGCAGGCGCGGGTCGTTGGCGCGATAGGCGGTGCCGTCCGGCGTTGTGCCTTCCACATGGCCGTGCATGCGCACCACGCGCGCGATCAGCTGTTCGGTGGCCGAACGCGGGCCATACACGGTCATCATGGCGGCGAAACCGGTGCGCCGCAGACGCAGGCCGGGATCGCGCTGGAAGTTGCTGTGGTCCCAGACGCCGGAGCGTACCGACGGCTCGGACAGCTCCAGCAGCACCGCCGCCACGCCGCCGACGAACAGCGAAACGGGATTGGCAAACACGCGCCACGACACGCCGTCGGGCGGCGCCAGCGCCGGTTCGCCCGCCGGCTGGCTGAAGTCGAACGCCATGCCCGCCGGCGGGCGCATCAGTTCATGCAGCGTGGTCAGCATCGGCAGACCCCGGCGGCTCGGCGGCGATGGTGCGGACGGTGCGGACAGTAAGGGACTTGCGCCAGGATATCGGTCATGCCAGCTCTCCAGGGACGATGGACTCATGATGACACATCGGGCCGGACCAGCAAAATGCAAGCGCCGCGTCAGTTCATGGGGCCAGCTGCAGCACCACCTTGCCGCCTGTGCGCCCGCGCTGGACCAGCTCCAGCGCCTGCCGCACGTCGGCCAGCGGCAGCACGCTGCCAACCTTCGCCCTGAGCTTGCCCGCATCGGCCAGTTCGCCGATGGCGGCCAGCTGCCCCGCGTCGGGCTGGCACGCGACGCGCGCCGCATGCACGCCGTATTGCTGCGCCTCGTCCTGCGGAAACGCCACCGCCGTCACCAGACAGCCGCCTTTCCTCAGGGTGGCGAAGGCTCGCCGGAAGATCTCGCCGCCGACCGTGTCGAACACCACGTCCATGTCCTGCGCCGCCTGCTCGAACACCTGCCGGTCGTGGGCGATAAAGGCATCCGCGCCCAGGCTGCGCACCCAGGCTTCATTGCCTGCCGAGGCCATCGCCGTGACGTGCGCGCCGATGGACTTGGCAAGCTGTACCGCCAGCGAGCCGACGCCGCCCGACGCATTGGTGACGAACAGGCGCTGGCCACGGGCGAGCCTGGCCACGTCGAACAGTGCCTGCCAGGAGGTGAGGGCGCCCAGCGGCACCGCCGCCGCTTCGGTGAAGTCCAGGCTGGCGGGCTTGAGCGCGATATCGGCGGCCCGGGCGATGGCATAGCCGGCAAAGCCGCCCGCCGCAACGATGCCATAGACGGCGTCGCCCACCCGGAAGCGGCCGGCGCCGTCGCCAAGCCGGTCGATGGTGCCGCTGATCTCGCTGCCCAGGTGTATCGGCAGCGTCATGCCCATGCGCTGTCCCGCGCCATCGCGGATTTTCCAGTCCACCGGATTGACGCCTGCCGCGTGGATTCTGATTCGCACTTCGCCCGCTTGCGGTTCGGGCAGCGCGATCTCGGCCAGGCGCACCACGCTGTTGTCGCCGTATTCGTTGATGATGACGGCTTTCATGTTCGTGCTCATGTTTTTCCTTCCATGGTTGTCAAGCGATGCTGCCATGGTAGACTGGGCATTCAGCGATGTGGCGCCAAAGTGCATCGCTTAAACGCCAATCAGACAGTCATGGAACTTTTGCCTTTCACGCTACACCGTGGCACCAAGCAGCGCGGCATGGGCCTGCCCATGCATGTGCACGACGAGACCCAGCTGACCTTTGCCGCCTCGGGCATGGTGCAGATCCACACGGCCGAAGGCCGCTGGCTGGTGCCGCCGCAACTGGCCGTCTGGATACCGGAAGGCACGCCGCACCGGCTCGAAGTGCTGTCGGACGCCGAGCTGTGGATGGTGCAATGGCAGCCGTCGGTGGCGCGCGCGTGGGCGCCGGTGGCGCTGGACCGCGCCTTTGTGTTGCGCGTCACGCCGCTGCTGCGCGCGCTGCTCGGCTCGGCCTTTGCCGCCGCCGATGCGTCTGACAGCATGGCTGGCAGCGCGCCTGAAAAGGCCGAGCTGCTGGCGCGGCTGATGCTGCATGAACTGACCGGCACGGCGCATGCGCCGACTTTTTTGCCGATGCCCACCAGCCCGGCCGGCCAGCGGCTGGCCGATGCCGCGCTCGGCGATTGCCGGCAGCGCCTGGGCCTGGCCGAACTGGCCTCGCGCGCCGCCACCTCGGTGCGCAGCGCCAGCCGCCTGTTTCCGGAGGAAACGGGATTGAGCTTCAAGGCCTGGCGCCAGCGGGCCCGCATCGTGCAGGCGATGGACGGGCTGGGCAGGGGCACGCCGATCGCGCGCGTGGTGGCGGAATGCGGCTTTTCCAGCACCGCCTCGTTTTCCTGCGCGTTCCGGCAAGTGACCGGCATGACGCCGACGCAGTTCCTGGGGCAGGCGGACGTGGCGGCGTCCGCCTAGTCGCGGCGCGCCGGCGCCAAGGCGGGCGCCATCTGCCTGGCCAGTTCCAGGAAGGCATTGGTGGCGGGCGTATTCTGGCGCCGGTCGCGCACGGCCAGGCCCACCTTGCGGATCACGGGCGGATCCAAAGGCAGCGCGATCAGCTCCGGAAACTGGCTGGCCAAGTGCCGCGGCAGCGCCATTTCGGCCACGATGGACACGCCCGTGCCGCGGCTGACCATGTCGAAAATGGTGATCATCTGGCTGATACGGTAGGGCACGTCGGGTTTGAGCTGGGCGTTGGCGAACAGCGGTTCGATCAGGGCCGCGCAGCCCGCTTCGGACATGATGAACGGATCGGCACACAGCTGCGCCAGCGTGACGGCGGTTTCGCCGGCAAGCGCATGGCTGCGCGGCAGCAGCGCCATCATCTGGTCCTGCACCAGCGGCACGGTATCGAAGCGTTCGTCCGGCAGCACCAGGAAACCCACGTCGACGCGGCGCTCGCGTATCCATTGCACCACTTCGTGGTCGGCGCCTTCGTCGATGCGCAGTTCGATGCCCGGATAGCGTTCCTTGAAGCGTGCCGTGATGGCCGGCAGCAGATTGAGCGAGGACGTCGCACCGAACGAGCCGATGCGCAAGGAACCCTGGCGCTGGCCCAGCACGTCGGCCGCCTCCTGGCGCATCGCTTCGGACAGGCCCAGGATTTCGCGCGCGCGCAGCAGCAGCTGGCGGCCCACATCGGTCAGCTCGGCCGAAGCCTGGTGGCGCACGATCAGGTCCACGCCCATTTCCTTTTCCAGCGCTTTCAATGCATGCGAGACGGCCGACTGGCTGATGCCCAGCTGCATGGCGGCGGCGGAAAAGCCGCGCAGTTCGGCCACCAGGGTAAAGATTTCAAGTTGCGTGAAGGTCATGGTCGATCGCTGTCAAGGTATGAGTGTTTGCTCATTATTTCATGAGCCAGTATTAGTATTAATATATATGGACACATCCCGCCGCGCAAGCGGCATCACAGGAACCCCCATGCGTACTTTTGCCTTGCCCTTGCCTGCCGCCCAGTCGCCGCTGGTGTATATCAAACTGATCTTTGTTGCCCTGTTCTGGGGCGGCACTTTTATCGCCGGGCGCGTGCTGGCGCAGCAGATGCCGCCGATGACGGCGGCCAGCGGACGCTTTTCGGTTGCCGTGCTGTTGCTGGTGCTGCTGGCCTGGAAATTCGAAGGGGGATTGCCGCGCCTGGACCGCAGGCAAATCTTCACCACGGCCGCGCTCGGCCTGACCGGTATATTTCTTTATAACCTGTGTTTCCTGGCGGCCCTGTCGCGCATGCCGGCCGGCCGCACGGCGCTGTTTGTGGCGCTCAATCCCATCGTTACGGCACTGGCCTCGGCCCTGCTGTTCCGCGAGCAGCTGGGTTCCTTCAAATGGCTCGGCATCATGCTGGCGTTTTGCGGCACCGCCATTGTCATCACGCGCGGCGACCTGATGGGTGTGCTGCACGGCACGAGCGGCGGCATCGGCGCCGGCGAAGTGTTCATGTTCTGCGGCATCTGCAGCTGGGCTGCCTACACCCTGATCGGGCGCGTGGCCCTGAAAGGCCTGAGCCCGGTGGCCGCCACCACCTATGCCGCCATGTGGGGCCTGGCGTTTCTGCTGATGGGGGCGGCGGTCGAGTTTCCCACCGTGCCGTGGCGCAGCTTCGGCTGGCAGGTATGGGCGGCCGTCGGCTATCTGGGCGTGTTCGGCACGGTGATCGGTTTTGTCTGGTATTACGAGGGCGTGAAAGCGATCGGCCCGTCGCGTACGGCCGTGTTCAACAACCTGGTGCCAGTGTTCGGCATTGTGCTGGCGGCCGCCTTGCTGGGCGAGCCGGTGCTGGCCTCGATGCTGGTGGGCGGGGCAGTGACGATTGCCGGCGTGGTCATGACCAACCGGCAATCAAAATGATTATTTTGCGCGGCGGCGCTTGGAAGGCTTGGCCGGTGCTTTCTTGTGGCGGCTGGCCGACGCACGGACCACTTTGCCGGCCGAAGCACGTATCACCGGGCTGGCCGAGGCGCGCACCACCTTCGGCTCTTCGATGCCGTTTTCGGCCGCCAGCATGCGGCGGATATTGACGGCGTCCATGGCGCGCACGGAATTGGCGCGCGCGTTGAGCAGGATCATTGTGGCGAACTTGCCGGCCGACTTGATGCGCATGATCAGGCAGCGGCCCGCCTCATTGGTAAAGCCGGTTTTCGACAGGCCGATATCCCAGCCCTTGGCGCCCACCAGGCGGTTCGTGTTGTGGTATTCCACATCGCGGCCCTTGATCTGGATGATGTCCTTCGAATCGGTGGTGATGCGGCTGATTTCCGGATAGCGCGAAGCAGCCACGGCCATCTTGACCAGGTCGGCCGCGGTCGACTGGTTGTTCGGCGACAGGCCAGTCGGCTCTTCGATCACGGTCTGGCGCATGCCCAGCGCCTTGATCTTGGCATTGACGGCCACCGCAAACGCGGTCGGACCGCCCGGATAGGTACGGGCCAGCGAGGCGGCGGCGCGGTTGTCGGACGACATCAGCGCCAGCTGCAGCACATCGTGGCGCGTCAAGGTGGCGCCGACCGGCACGCGCGAGGTGCTGTGCTTCAGCGTGTCGACGTCCTCGCGGTCGATCAGGATTTCTTCCTGCATATTGGCTTTGGAGTCGAGCACGACCATGGCTGTCATCAGCTTGGTCAGCGAGGCGATCGGCACCACGACATTGGCATTTTTTTCAAGCAAGACTTTGCCCGTGCCGTCTTCGACCACCAGGATGGACTGGGAACCGAAGGGCACGGCGATGGCCGCCGTGGACAGCGTCATCAGCATCGTGACGATAATTTTTTTGAGCATGGAATGGGTCTGGAAAAGCAGTTTTGGGGCGCCACGGGAGGGCGCTGCGCGCAATACCGAAACCATGTCAGCAGACGTGACATGTGTCTCTGGAGCAATATTTGCCAAGCATAGACGATACCATCAAAATCCTTGCAATGTCTATGGCACACGGACTCGTCAAGGGCATTTTGGACCAATCAGGCGAAATAAATCACCTACTATTGCCGGAGTGAAAATTGTTGGCGATTTATTGATTTCACTTCGGAAACTTCGTACTATTCCAGCAAGATAGTTGTTGTGATACCGGTGCGTCGTCGTTGATGCCCGCCAGGTCGTCGTTCGTCGCCTGCCGCTGTGCAGCGCCAGGGCGCCGCCCTAGACTGCGTTCATGCCCGACTAACGCAACAGGAGAACGCAGATGTGGAAAAAATATACGGACTGGTACCGCGCCATCGACGATGAAACCCTGCTGGTGCTCAGGCAGCCCGAGATGGCGGGCCAGGTCAGCGGCCGCCTGCGCGGCTGCATCGCCAGGAAGCTGGCAACGCTGACGCCAATCGAACGCCAGCAGTTCCATGACTTCATGGAAAAATACCGGGGCGCCGGCTTTTATATCGCGGCGGCCAGGATGCTGCTGCTGTTCAGCGCGATCGGCGTGCTGCTGCACCTGATGCTGCCCGGCGAACTGAGCTGGGGGCAGGCCCTGGGACTCAGCAATGGCATCGGTTTTGCCATGTCCTGGGCGGTGCTGGGCGTGTGGTTCAATTATCGCAAGCTGGCGCGCAGGAAGATCCGGCTGCTGATGGCCCTGATGCTGCTGCTGCCGTTCCTGGCGGGCCTTTTGATCGGCCTGCTGACGTTCATGCTGAACCCGGGCATGTCCCTGGGCGGCTGCATGGCGCGCGGCGCGCGCATCGGCGGCTATGCCACCGCCACCGCAGGGCTGATCTATCTGGTGCCGATGTCGATTGTCGCCGTGTGGCGCAACCGCCAGTACGAAGCGCTGGCCTTGCAGCTGCAGCAGGAGGCCGAGCGCGACCGCCTGGCGCGCGCGCTCAGCGAATCGCAGCTGCGCCTGCTGCGCGCCCAGATCGAGCCGCACTTCCTGTTCAATACCCTGGGCGCGGTGCAGCAGCTGGCCGAGCAGGGCGCCCAGGGCGCGCCGAGGGCGGCCGCGCTGACGGCCGACCTGATCGCCTTTTTGCGCGCCAGCCTGGCCGAAATGCGCAGCGAACAGGTAACCTTGCACAGCGAATTCGAGATGGTGGCAGCCTACCTGCGCGTGATGCAGGCGCGGCTGGGAACGCGGCTGGCATTCAGCCTCGACCTGCCGGCCGCGCTGGCGCAGGCGAAAATTCCCAGCATGATCCTGCTGACCCTGGCGGAAAACGCCATCAAGCACGGCATCGAGCCAGCCTTGCGCGGCGGCCAGGTGATGCTGTCTGCCGCACTGTTGGACAATGGCAGGCTGCGCCTGCGGGTGCAGGACACGGGCGTCGGCCTGCCGCCGGGCGGGGCGCCGGCGCAAGGAAGCGGGCTGGGCCTGGACAATGTGCGCAGCCGCTTGCGGCTCGCCAGCGACCCGTCGGCCAGCCTGTCCATCCGCGACGATGAAGAAGGCGGCGTGGTCGCCGAGATCGTGTTGCCCTACCAACCTGAAACAGGCTCGAAAGAAAGCACTGCATGAATCCGCGTATCCTGATTGCCGAAGACGAGCCGCTGATGCGCGAACGCCTGCAGATGATGCTGGCGCAGGCCTGGCCCGAGGCGCGCATCGTGCTGGTGGCGGAAAATGGCAATGATGCCTGGGACGGTTTTCTCGAGCATGAGCCGGAGGTGGTGTTTCTCGACATCCGCATGCCGGGCCTGTCGGGCCTGGAAGTGGCCGAGCGCATCGGCAAGCGCGCCCATATCGTGTTCGTCACGGCCTATGACCAGTATGCGGTCGACGCCTTCGATGCGGGCGCCGTCGACTACCTGCTCAAACCGGTGCAGGCCGAGCGGCTCGAGCGCGCCTTGCTGCGCCTGCGCGAAAAACTCGATGCCCGGCCAGTCGCCCAGCCGGCCGACATGGCCCGTCTGCTGCAGTCGCTGCGCGCCGCGCTGCCGGTCCCGCCGCGCGAAAAAATGAAATGGCTGCGCGCCAGCGTGGGCAAGCAGATCCGCCTGATCGATATCGACGACGTGCTGTTCTTCCAGGCCGATACCAAATACACGCGCGTGGTGCTGGCCGACTCCGAAGCGCTGGTGCGCACGCCGCTGAAGGATTTGCTGGCGGGGCTGGACCCGGACCAGTTCTGGCAGATCCACCGCGGCACCATGGTCAACGTGAAAGCCATCGAGGCGGCCGAACGCATCGACGCCGAGCGCATGCAGGTACTGGTGAAAGGCAGTGCGGAAAAGCTGCCGGTGAGCCGGACGTTTACTTATCTGTTCCGGGATTGAAAACACCAACGCCCCGCAGTTGACGGGGCGTTGCAGTGGAGGCGGCGACGCTTACTGAATCTTGGCAATCGACACTTCGGTCGACTTGACCAGCGCGATCACTTCGCTGCCCACCTTCAGGTCCAGGTCCTTGATCGAGCGCGTGGTGATCACCGAGGTGACGATGCCGTGCGGGGTTTCCACGTCCACTTCCGAGACCACGGAACCGAGGATGATTTCCTTGATCTTGCCGCGAAACTGGTTACGTACATTGATTTCCGAGATAGCCATGGTCTGTCCTTTTGCTGGTGGGTACGCCGGGTGGCGCGACAGGGACAGAGTACGGGCTGGCGGGCGGTTTGCAAACGAATCGATGCGCATACCCATATGCGAAAAATGAGTTACCAATAAATTTCGAATGAATTTTTCAGATAAAGGGTGGTGCTGGCCGCAGATGGGAAAAGCCCCCGTGCGCGCAGGGCGGACGGGGGCGCTGATGGATGGGCAGGTCGGATTGGCGCTTGCGCGTAAGCCGACATCACCACGGCCGTTCTCAACAATGGTGTCGGATTACGGCGCTGCGCGCCTAATCCGACCTACGCTGACGGTGACGATACGTGATTACTTCTGGTAGATCTTGTCAAACTCGCCGCCATCGTCAAAGTGTTTTTTCTGGGCTTGTTTCCAGCCGCCGAATACCTCGTCGACCGTAAACAGGCTGATCGGCTTGAAGCTGGCCGCATATTTCTTGGCGACCGCAGCCGAACGCGGGCGCAGGAAGTGCCGGGCTGCCAGTTCCTGGCCCGGTTCCGAATACAGGTATTGCAGGTAGGCGGTGGCTTCCTTGCGGATGCCGCGGCGGTCGACCACCTTGTCGACCACGGCCACCGGCGACTCGGCCAGGATCGAGCTGCTCGGGTAGACCACTTCGAAGTTGTCGCCGAATTCCTTGCGCACCAGTTGCACTTCGTTTTCAAACGTCACCAGCACGTCGCCGATTTCACGCTGGGTGAAGGTGGTGGTGGCGCCGCGCCCGCCGCCGTCGAGCACCGGCACGTTCTTGAACAGGCGGGTGACCAGGTCGCGCGCCTGCGCTTCGGTGCCGCCTTTTTTCACGGCATAGCCCCAGGCCGCCAGATAGGTGTAGCGGCCGTTGCCCGAGGTTTTCGGATTCGGCACGATCACCTTGATGCCGGGCTTGGCCAGGTCGTCCCAGTCCTTGATCTGTTTCGGATTACCCTTGCGCACCAGGTACACCATGGTCGAGTAGAACGGCGCGGCGTTGTTCGGGAATTTCCTGGCCCAGTCGGCCGCCACCAGGCCACGGTCGACCAGCAGGTCGATGTCATTGGCCTGGTTCATCGTCACGACCGACGCTTCCAGGCCGTCGGCCACCGAGCGCGCCTGTTTGCTCGAACCGCCGTGCGACTGCTTGATGGTGATGGTTTCGCCGGTTTTCTTCTGCCAGTCGGCGATAAACGCCGGATTGACGTCCTTGAACAATTCGCGCATCACGTCATACGACACATTCAGCAGCACCACCGGTTCGGCGGCGCTGGCGGCCATCGGCAGGCCTGCGGCAAAGGCGCTGGCGGCGATGGCGCCGGCCAGGAACCAGCGGCGTGTGCGCGACGCGACGGGCGAGGCGGTGAGCGGGAATGCGGCGTGTTGTTTGGGCATGTTCTTCTCGTGTGGTGGATGCAGAAGGACATAGTCTAGAATTCTGGCCGGATTGGAAACGAACATTTCGTAATATGCTTAGATGCGATCGCGTTTTCGCTCAAAAAACAGATATGGATTTTTGAAAACATTCGTGGGCAAGGGCGCCATCCGCGCTTAGCCTGCAAGGGCGCGCCACAGGCAAAACCGGCTGGCGGCGCGGTGCAAAAAAACCCGAACGCGCCGCTTGGTGTATAGTCGGAATCGCGCGCTGCAGGGTGAAACCGCCTGTATCGGCAACCGGAATAATTTGTGAGCATCCATGAGTCTTGAAATTCGTATTGCAACATCGGCCGACGCTGGCGACGCGTGCAATGTATTGCGGCGTTCCATCGTCGAGTGCTGCGCCCTCGATCACCGGGACGATCCGGCCATCCTGGAAGCGTGGCTGGGCAATAAAACACCGCAGATGGTGGCGTGCTGGTTTGCGTCGCCCACCAACCATGCACTGGTCGCCGTCGACGCCGGCAAGGTCGTGGGCGTGGCGCTGCTGACGCGCGCCGGCAAGCTGGCCCTGTGCTACCTGCTGCCCGAAGCGCAGCGCCGCGGCGCCGGCACGGCGCTGGTCGAGCAGCTGGAAGCGCAGGCAAAAGAGTGGGGCATCAAGGCGCTGCAACTGCACAGCACGGCCAGCGGCCAGGCATTCTTCGTCAAGCAGGGATATGGCGAGGCGGGCAATGTACGCTCGCCGTACGGCGTGGAAACGGTGTTCTGCTGGAAGGCGCTCGATCCCTCCTGCCTGGTCACGGGCGATCCCAAGGGCGATGCCAAGCGCAAACGCTTTTGCAACTGCAATTCGGCCTGAGTTTTTCCACTCGCCGTGACCAGTTTGCTGAAGTCAAGCCATCCGCTATATTGAAAGGCGCAAGGCAAAAAACGCATAGATGGCGGGCCAGAGACGCGCGCCCCGCTTGGCCCCATGTGCGTTTGCTTGCGACTGGTGTTTTAATTCTCTTCAGTAACTGATCTGGATATACACGCCGCGCTGCGGCGCTGTGTCGTGCAGCAGCGCGCCGCCGGCAAACACCTTCAGTTCGCCCGGCGCAAACGCCGTCCACGGTTCGTTTTCCGTCAGCGGATGGGTGGCGATGACGGCGATGCGGTCGTCGAGGTGGTTGTGCTGGCGAAAGTCGATGCTGCGTTCGCAGTCGATCAGTTGCGCCACGGAAAACGGGTACTCGCGGATCACGTAGTGCAGATGCGTCGAGCAGTGCGCGAACAGGATGTCGCCATCGGACAGGATGAAATTGAAGCTGCCGTTGGCGGCGATCTCGCCGGCGATCTCGGTGATCGCCGCGCGCAGCACGCCGCGCGCCGGCTCGCCGTCGGGAAAGCGGGCGCGCAGCGCACCGAGCAGATGGCAGAACGCCTGTTCGCTGTCGGTGTCGCCGGCGGCGCCGTAATGCGCGCTGTCCGGCGTATGCCACGGTTTGAGTTCGCCATTGTGCGCGAATGACCAGGTCTTGCCCCACAGTTCGCGCGCAAACGGATGCGTGTTTTCCGGCGCGATGCGGCCATGCGTGGCCTTGCGGATATGCGCGACGATATTTTTTGCCTTGACGGGATTGTCGTGCAGTTGCTGCGCCAGCGGCGAATCGATGGCGGCCAGGTGGTCGGTCAGCAGGGTGCAGCCTTCGCTGGAGTGAAAAGCGATGCCCCAGCCGTCGCGATGCTCGCCGGTGCGTCCGCCCCGTTCCGTAAAACCGGCAAACGAAAAACCCAGTGCGGCGGGTTTGCTGCTGTTCATTGCGAGTAGCTGGCACATGCTGGCCCTTCCTGATGATGTCGGTACAGGATCACAGTAAGGCCATCGCCGCCCGGCGAAAACGATTTTTTCAGCATATGCATATGCCGTTGCAGCTCTGCGACGCTTATTTGCTATCCGTATATCAAATGGCGAAAGCATTCGTTCTGATTTCAGGCAGGCTCGCTTAATCTGCACGTTTTGGCGCCAGCCCTCCCTGCGAGGCGGCCATGGCGCAACCTCACCCCAAGGAGTCAGCATGCCGTTTCCCGTCCTCAAAAATTACCTGGCCCGCCTGTCGCACCAGACGCAGGCCAGTACCAGTGTCTGGCTGGACGACGAGGGCAGGGCGCTGGGGCGCTTTTTCAACTGCACCATGACCAGCGCCTTCCAGCCGCTGCGCGAACTCGGCAGCGGCAAGGTGCTGGCCCATGAAGGCCTGGCGCGCAGCGTGTCGAAGGCCGACGAAGGGCTGTCGCTGTGGCGCCTGCTTGACCACGCGGCCAGCGACGACGAGTCGGTGGAGCTGGACCGCTTGTGCCGCATGCTGCACGCGATCAATTTCTTCCGCCAGCCCGAAGCGGAACAGTCCGACCTGTACCTGAACGTGCACGACCGGCTGCTGAGCGCCGTCAGCAGCAACCACGGCCATGCGTTCCAGCGCATTCTCGACGCGCTGGGCCTGCCGATCGAGCGCATCGTGCTGCAGCTGCCGACCGTGACCGCCAACCAGAGCTGGCTGCTGAATTACGTGGCCGACAATTACCGCCGCAACGGCTTTCGCCTGGCCATCAATGTCAACAGCGTCAACGAGGCGATCGGCCTGCTGGAGCGGCTGCATCCGCACAGCTTCAAGCTGGACGCCGGCAACCTCGGCGATGAAGACGCGGCCGCCAATTTCGTCACGCTGTGCCATGCGGCGAACATCCGCGTGGTCTTCAAGCGCCTCGACACGCCAGCCGCCTTGCAGGCGCTGCAGCGCATCGCCGCTGCCACCGGCTTGCCGATCGTGGCCCAGGGTTATCTGCTCGACAAGCCGCTGAGTTCGCTGGCGTTTGACGAAGCGCGCATCGCTGCGGCGGCCTGACGCCTGACAGAATGGAAAATACCTTGAAATCAGTCCGGCACGATAGCGTGCAGGGTTTTTCTTCGCGACACAATACGCTATAGTATTCCCCATCGTTATTTGGGGTGGACTATGGCATCGCGCAGAAACTTTCTACAACACGGCATGGGCCTGGCCGCCATCGGCCTGGTGGCCACGCCGCTGATCGGCTGCGCTTCGCGCACGGAGAAACCGGCCATGGCCTCGGCCGGCGCCAAGCCGCGCCCGCCCAAGACCGGCGTGCCGGCGCAGCCACAGCAGCTGGCCAGCATCGACCGCTCGGCGACGACACGCAATGGCGCGCCGATTACCGAAATGGAACCACCGCCCGATATTTTCGACGCGCAGATACTCGACCTGGATTTCTGGCTCAAGCCGCGCACGCTGGAAGTGGTGCGCCCGGCCAGCAATGAAAAAGCCCGGCTGCTGTACTGGAAAGATGGCGAAATCATCGATTCGGCGTACCAGGAGCTGTGCCATTTGCTGCGTGACGTCAACGGCAAGAAGACGACGGCGATCGATCCGAAGCTGTTCGAGACGCTGTGGGGCACGCAGGCCTTTATCGCCCGCTACGGCATCGAGCAGCCGCTCGAGATCCTGTCGGGCTACCGCACGGCCGAATCGAACAGCAAGCTGCGCGAAGCGGGGGTGCCCGCCGCGCGCCAGTCGCTGCATATCTCGGGCAAGGCGGCCGATATCCGCGTGGCCAACCTGAACGCCGAAGTGCTCGGTTCGCTGGTGCGCAGCTTCAAGCAGGGCGGCGTGGGGTTCTACTACCGCGCCGGTCCGCGCGGCGGCTGGATCCATGCCGATACGGGCCTGCAGCGCACCTGGAAGGGCTGATGTCCGCTTTGCCGGCTGGCAGGCAATGAAACTGTCCAGCCATAATATCGAACTGTTTCTCGCCGTGGTCGATGGCCGCTCGTTTTCCGGCGCCGCGCGCGCCCTGAAGCGGGCGCCGTCGGCGGTCAGCATGGCGGTCGCCCAGCTGGAGGCCGAACTGGGCATTGCCCTGTTCGACCGCGGCGCGCGCGAAGCCGTGCCAACCCCGGCCGCCATCGCCCTGATCCCGCATGCGCGCCTGATCGCCGAACAGCTCAAGCAGCTGCACCTGCATGTCCAGCAACTGTCGCAGGGGCTGGAAAGCCGCATCTCGCTCGGTATCGCGGCCGAACTCGACCACGCGCCTTTCCTGCGCGCCGTACAGGCGCTGTCGCAGCGCCATCCGCTGCTCGATATTGAAGTGCTGACCGCGCCGCAGGACGATGTGCTGGACCTGCTGCACCGGGGCCGCGTCAGCGCCTGCATGGCGTTTGGCGGCGGGCGCATCAATCATGCGGAGCAGTTCCAGCTGGTCGGCAGCGACGCCTTGCTGGCGATTATCTCCACGCAACATCCGCCCGGCGAGACGGGGCGCGCCGTGTATATCGAGGAACTGGTGAATTTGCGCCAGATTATCGTTGCCAGCCGCGAACTGGACCTGGCCGATGCGCGCCCGGTGGTGGGCCTGTCGCACTGGCGCACCGACAGCCTGCCAATGGCGCTGGCGATGGTGGAGGCGGGCCTGGGCTGGGGCAACTTCGCCCAGTCGGCGATTGCCGGCTCGCTGGCGGCCGGCCGCGTGCGCCGGCTGGCGTTCAAGAACACCGGCAATGGCCTGGCGCTGCCGATCCACCTGGTGTGGATGAAGGACCGGCCGCTCGGCATGGCGGCGCGGACCTTTCTTCAGTTGCTGGCCGAAGCGCCCTGAATCGAGCCGGCCTCTTCCTTCGGCTGCTGCGCCGACAGCGGCACGCCGAACAGGCCGTCAAACACATAGTTGAAGACAAAGCTGTAGCACGGAATGATCAGCATCAGCGCAAAGTCGAGCACGAACGCATCCCACAGGCTGATATGGAGCCACCAGGCGATCAGCGGGATCAGGTAGACCACCAGCGTGATCTGGAAGCCGATCGCATGCACAATGCGGCGCCACACGGTGCGCGTGCGCGACACTTGCCGGATTTCCCAGTATTCGAAAGCAGTGTTGTAGAGCAGGTTCCAGATCACGGCAATACTCGTGATCATGATGGCCAGCGGGCCGGTGCTGGTCGGCGATTCGCCCGACAGCAGGGTCAGCCACAGCGTGGAGATGGTCATGCCGATGATTTCAAAGGCGGTGACGTAGACGATCTTGCGTTTGATGCCTTGCATAAGGTGCCCGTCAAAATGAACTGGCAGGCATGATAGATCAATAGACCTGATATTAAAAGTTGAAAGCTGTCAGTTTTATTGATGGTTTTCCTTGCCGCCATGAACAGAGGATAATGGTGGCTGGAGGGCAGGGGTTCCGCCGCATCACCGCAGAGAAGGCATATATGCAAGGCGCAGCAGAAGACAGCACAGGCAGTACAGCAGGCAGCGTGGACACCACGGCAGCGGAGGAGATCCTGGCACGGCCGCGATTCCGTCCCCGCCCATGGGAGCACCTGGAAACACCGTACGACGTGGAAGTCTGGATCGAGGAGCACAACCGCAGCATGCAGGACAATATCGCCGCGCATGAAACCGGGGTCGGCATCTGCTTTACGCTGGCCGAAGGCGGCGACATCTATATGCAGACCAGCGCCGACGGCGCCGTCGTGCTCGACGTCACGCCGGACGCGGCCTGGATTGCGCCTCTGATCAGCGCGGCAACCGGCTGCGAAACGCCGGATTCGTCATTGTGGATTTTGCCCGACGACAAGCTGATCCAGCTGATCGTGGGCCTGTCCAGCCTGGTGGCGTCCACCTTGCTGGTGGTGGGACATGATTTCGGGCTGCGCCGGCGCCGCATGGGGCGCTGAAAGCCGTAGCTGAAGACGGCTTAGCGCTGCAGGCCAAGCAGCGCGATCACGCGTTCGCGGCTGATGCCGACCAGGGCCGAACTGATCGCCATCAGCGATTCGTAGCCCGGCTTGCTTGCCTTTTCGGTGAAGCTTTGCGCCACCGTATCCATGCCGGTATCGGCGGGCGCTGCCTGGGCGTTCTCGACGCGGGCCGTGGCCTGCGCCAGCGCCAGGCTGACCGCGGCGCGCGACTGCTCGATATGCGCCAGCGCCTGCACCACTTCATGCAGGGTGGCGCGCAGCGCTTCGATGTCGCCTGTGTCCCATTGTTCCGGCGCGATGGCGGCCGGTTCCGGATCGGTCCTGACGCGGTTCATCTGGCCGGTCGGGAAGCGGATGCCGCCGCCGCGCACGGCCAGGCTGTCGCGCACATTGGCCCACGACGACTCGGGCGTGCTGAACACGACCTGGCCATCTTCTCCCTGGCGCACGCGGATATTCGACGGCATCAGGGCGCGGTCGAAGCGGGCGATGATCTCGTCGTCCGACAGGCCCGGTTCGATATTCACCGAACGCAGCGCCTGGCTGGCGCCGCCGACGGAAAACGCCAGCACTTCCTGCGAGCCTTCCTGCAGGCTGGCCATGGTCAGGCCACGGATGGTAAAGCTTTGCTGCGCCGTTTGCGGACTGCTGTAGCCCAGCTGGGCGTCGAGCGAGCCGCCCGAAGCACTGCTGCGCTCGCGCCAGGTGCTGCTGAACTGGCGCACGCGCGCTTCGACCTGGCCATCGCGGCCGGCGCGCGCCGCCAGCTTGGCGGCCAGTTCGCTTTTCAGCGCCTGCAGCTGGCTGCTGCTGCGCTCGAGGTAATCGAGCGTTTGTTGTGCATTCGAAATCTCGCCCTGCAGCTGGTGATCCCAGTTGCTCAGCCCGCGTTTCAGCGTCGATGTCGCCCCCCTGGGCGCGGCGCCGTCGGCGCGCGTGCCGGCGCCGTCAACGCTGCCCGTGGCGCCATCGACGCCGCGTGCCGTGCCGCTGCCTTTGCCGGCAACGCCTGAAGAAGTAGGGAGCTGAACGATTTGCATGGGGATCAGAGAAGGTCGAACAGGGAGAGTGAACCCACTTTGCTGTAGGCTTTATAGGTCGCTTCCAGCGCCGTCTGGTAGCCGGTCAGCTCGATCGCCGCCGCGCCGATGTCGGCCTTCTTCAATTCCAGCAGGGCGGTATTGTTCGACAGCGACACATTGTCCAGATTGTTGTTCAGCGTGGCCAGGATGTTCTGCGCGCCGCCGAAGATGGCGATCTTGCCGGATAACAGTTCCATGCCTTCATCGGTGCCGTCCAGCGCGGTGGTGACAACCGCGCGCACCGCCGGATCGGCCGGATCGAGACCGGGCGCGTTCAGCGTTTCGATGGTCTGGTCGATCTTGTTGAGCCAGGCTTCGAGATTTTTGACGTCGACGTTGGCCGCCTGCGTGATGCCATTGCCGACCACCACGGTCTGCGTTTCCGTATTGCCCGTATAGGTGTAGCGCGAACCGGCCGCGGCGGTGGGGTCATAGGCGATCGCCGGCGTGTCGGTGGCGGTGCCGGAAAACATGTAGCGGCCTTCCTGGTCCTTCAGGTTGGACGTGTAGACCACGCTGTCGCGCATGGCGCGCAGCGATTCGGTCATCGCCTTCAGGTCGGACGGCGCATTGCTGCCATCGGCGGCCCACACCAGCAGGTCGCGCGCCTGGCCCATGTCGGTCACCATGCTCGACAGGTAATTCTCGTTTTTCAGCAGGCGCGTCTGGACCGAGGAGATATTGTCCTTGTACTGGGTGACCATCGCCTGTTCGCGCGTCAGGCGCGAAATGCGCACGTTGCCGATCGGATCGTCCGATGGCAGCTGGATGCGCAGGCCCGACGACATCTGCTGCGTCAGGTAATTGATGCGTTCCTGGTTCTGCTGGATCGATACATTGATCAGCGTCTGGTACTGGCTGCTGGCTACACGCATGATCTTGCTCCTTAACCCATCATTGCCAAAGTGGCGTCAAACAGCGTATTGGCGACCGAAATGACTTTCATGTTCGCCTGGTACATATTCTGGAATTCCACCAGGTTCATCGCTTCTTCGTCCTTGTTGACGGCGCTGGTGGCTTTCCAGTCGTTGACCGCCTGCGTGCGCACGGTATCGGCGGTTGCCAGCAGGGCCTGGTTCTGCTGGCTCTGGATGCCCAGCTTGCCCACCAGCTGCGTATCGGCGTCGCTGATGAGCACTTCGCCCACCCAGGTCACGGTGATCGGCTTGTTCTTGATGTCGATCAGGCTTTGCAGGTTCTTGCTGTCGCCGGCGGCGCCGCCGGCGCTGGCCAGCGCCAGGTCGGCTGCCGTGAAATCTTTCTTGATCGACATCACGCCGTCAGTATAGACGAACAGGTCGGGACCGGCCGCGCCGGCCATGGTCTGCCCCAGGTTCAGCTGCTTGTTGACATTGTCCGTCAGGCTCTTGCCCAGGTCGCGCAGCGACTGCTGCAGCGGCTGCAGCGTGTTCTGTTCGAATTCGCCCAGGCCGCCGATCTGGCCGCCGATGGCGACGTTGTCCAGCTTGAACGTCGAATTGGCAAATTTCAGGGTGATGCTCTGCTCGCCAGCGGCGTTTTCGCTGCTCGTCAGCGTGCTCGACATATTGCCGATCACCAGCGGCTGGCCGCTTTTCAGGGAAATGTTCAGCGAACCGTCGGGCTGGGTGTTGACTTCGATCGCCATCTGCGCCGCCAGGCCGTCGACCAGCTGGTCGCGCGCATCGATCAGCGCCGAGACATTGGTGCCGGCCGCGTTCGAGGTCGAGATGCGCTGGTTCAGCGAGGCGATGTTCTGCAGTGCCGTATTGGCCTGCGGCATCATCGCGGCGCGCTGCTGGTGCAGCGACAGCACCTGGTTGCTCATCACATTGTTGATGCTGTTGAAATGCTGGGCCATGGCGTCGGCCGAGGTAATGATCTGCTGGCGCAGCGGGGTCGAGGTGGGATCGACGGCGGCCGCGTTCAGGGCCGTGAAAAAGCCGTCGATGCCCTTGCTGATGCTCGAGCTTTCATCGCCCATCACGCGTTCGAGCTGGGTCAGGTAAGGCTGGGCTTGCGAGCGCAGGCCCTGGTCCGAGGCGGCGCGCCACATCTGCTGGCTCTTGTAGGCATCGCTGAAGCGCATCAGGGCGCCCACTTCCACGCCATTGCCGGCCGAACGCACGCCAGCACCGGCGCCAAGCGAACTGAGCAACACGCCCTGGCGGGTATAGCCCGGGGTTTGCAGGTTGGCGATATTCTGGCTCGCTGCACCGAGCGCGGCTTGCGCGGCGATGCTGCCCGACAGGGCATTGCTGATCATGCTCATGGCATTTCTTTCGTGATAAGGGGCGATGTCGCTACCTTAGTGACAGGCGACACTTTATGCGGACTTATTAAGTCCGGCGGCAACTTTGTCCGACTTGACATCGATTTTTGTGGATGGCGCGGCGGCGGCCGGCAGCAGCTGGCGCAAGATCGCGTCGGCGATGCCGAACGCGCGCTGGCCGGCCATCTTGTCGGCCACCAGGTTGTCCGCCAGTTCCAGCATGTCGCTGTTGACCGGATCCTTGTACACGCTGTCCTCGCCGGCCATCTCGCGCGTGCCCGAGCGCATCTGGCGCAGCATGTGCGAAATGAAAAAGGCTTCGAACTTGACGGCGGCCTCGGTGGCCTTGGCGGCGTAGCGCGGATCGGCGGGCGCGACCGCGCCAGGACTGCGGTCGTCCAGCGCCGAGGGCAGGGCGCCGTTGCTGTTGTCGATAGGGAAAGTCATCAGATCACCACCAGTTCGCCTTCGATGGCGCCGGCCTGGTCCAATGCCTGCAGGATCGCCATGATGTCGTCGGGCGAGGCGCCCAGGCTGTTGACCACGTCGATGATGGCCTGCAGCTTGGCGCCGGCCGGCCACTTGAACATATTGCCGTTGCCCTGGTCGACCGAGACTTTCGATTGCGGCGTGACGGTGGTCTGGCCGCGGCCGAACGGCGCCGGCTGGCTGACGGCCGAACTTTCGGAAATCACCACCTTGAGCGAACCGTGGGTGACGGCGGCGGCCTTGACGCGCAGGCCTTCGGCGATCACCACCGTGCCGGTGCGCGAATTGAACACGACTTTCGGCGTGTCGACGCCGACGTCGACCGTCAATGCTTCGAGCTTGGCCATGAAGGCCACGCGCTGGGTCGGGTTTTCCGGCGCGATCACTTCCACGCTGGTGGCGTCGCTGGTGGTGGCGACGGCGCCGAAGCGGCGGTTGACAGCTTCGACGATATTGATGGCGGTTTCGAAATGCGGGTGGCGCAGATTCAATGTAACGGTCGGCCTGGTGGAAAAGTCGCTGAGGATTTCGCGCTCGATATTGGCGCCATTCGGTATCCGCCCCGAGGTCGGCGTATTGACGGTGACGGACGAGCCGCTCTTGCCGGTGGCATTGAGGCCGCCGACCACCACGTTGCCTTGCGCCAGGGCATAGGTTTCATTGTCGGCCGCGCGCAGCTGCGTCAGCAGCAGGGTGCCGCCGCGCAGGCTTTTCGCGTCGCCCAGCGACGACACCGTGACGTCGATCGCCTGGCCGCGGCGATAGCCGGGCGGAAATACGGCGCTGACCATGACGGTGGCCACGTTCTTGCTTTTCGACTCGGCGCCGTCGGGCAGCTTCACGCCGAACTGCTTGAGCATGTTGACCACCGACTGGCTGGAGAACTTCACCTGGGTGGTGTCGCCGCTGCCGTTCAGGCCGACCACCAGGCCGTAGCCCACCAGCGGGTTCTCGCGCACGCCTTCGATGCTGACCAGGTTGCGCAGCACTTGCGCGGCCGAGGCGGGCAGCGCGATGCCGCAGAAGACAGCCAGCATGGCCACGGGCAGGACGGAACGCAATTTCATGAGGTCACCTTAAAACGGCATCCACGGGCCGACGAAAAAGCGCGTCAGCCAGCCCGGGGTATTGGCTTCGGCCAGGGTGCCCTGGCCGGAATAGGCGATCCGCGCATTGGCAATGCGCAGGGACGACACCTGGTTGTTCGAATCGATATCGGCCGCACGCAGGTAGCCGCGCAGGCGCACGAATTCTTCGCCCTGGTTCAGCGTCAGGGTTTTTTCGCCCTGCACCCGCAGCAGGCCGTTCGGCAGCACTTCCTGCACGATCACGGTGATCGCGCCGGACAGCGCATTTTGCTGCGTGCTGGTGGCGTCGCCGGCAAAGTTGCGGTCGGCCGACAGGTCGATGCCGGTCTTGGGGAAGGTCTTGCCGAGGAGATTGGCCGCCTGCACGCCCACCGAGGAACCCTTGTTGAACGAGGTGCCGGCCTTCTTGCTGGCCTGGGTGGTTTCCTGCAGCGCCACCGTCACCACGTCGCCGACGCGAAAGGCGCGGCTGTCCGAGGTCAGCGACATGCCCGCATCGGGATTGAAGACGCCGCCCGCCACGCCGCCGCGTCCGCTGCCGCGCTGCGCCACCAGCGGCTCTTCGGAAAACGTCGGCGCCACCGGCGCGGCCGGATGGCTGGCACAGCCGGCCAGCAGCACGGCGGCCAGCGCCAGGATGGCTTGCTTGGCGGCTTGCATCAGCGTGCCGCTTGTGCCAGGTATTGCAGCATGTTGTCGGCCGCCGACAGTACCTTGGTGTTCATTTCATAGGTACGCTGGGCCGCGATCATGTCGACCATCTCTTCGACCACCTGCACGTTCGAGCCTTCCAGCGCGTACTGCTTCAGCTTGCCCAGTGCGCCTTCGCCCGGACGGCCTTCGGTCGGCGTGCCGCTCGATGCGGTTTCCTGGAACAGGTTTTCGCCCAGTGCCAGCAAACCGGTCGGATTGACAAAGCTGGTCAGCGTCAGCTGGCCCAGTTCGGTCGCCGCCACGTTGCCGGGGATGGTGGCCGAGACCATGCCGTTTTCAGCGATGGTGATCGCGCTGGCGTTGTTCGGCACGGTGATCTGCGGCACCAGCGGCAGGCCCTGGGCGTTGACCATCACGCCGTTGGCGTCGATGCCCAGCTGGCCGGCGCGCGTGTAGGCCGCTTCGCCGTTCGGGCGCAGCACCTGCAGAAAGCCGTTGCCGGTGATGGCGACGTCGAATTCGCGGCTGGTCGTTTGCAGGCTGCCGGTGGTAAACACCTTTTGCGTGCCGACCATATGCGTGCCGTTACCGAGCTGCACGCCCGATGGCGACAGGGTATTGTCGGCGCGCTGCGTGCCCGGCTGCTGCTCGACCTGGTAGAACAGGTCTTCGAACACCACGCGGTCGCGCTTGAAGCCGACCGTATTGACGTTGGCCAGGTTGTTGGCGATGGCTTGCAGCTTGGCGTCTTGCGCCTGCACGCCGGTCTTGCTGATCCACATTGCTGGATTCATTGATTACTCCTTGGATATTGGTTGGCGTGCGGGTTCAGGCGCCGAGCAGGCGGTTGCCCGATTCGGTCATCGAGTCGCTGGCCTTGAAGACCTTCATCTGCATTTCGAAGCTGCGGTTCAGGCTCATGGTGGCGACCATTTCCTCGACCGCCGAGACATTGCTGCCTTCGATATGGCGGTCGCGGATGCGCACTGTCGGGTCCGCATCCAGGTCGGCGCCACTGCGCGCCACCACCAGGCCCGCTTCGTTCTTGGTCAGCTCGCCCGTTTCGGCGTTTACCAACTTGAGCTTGTCCACCGTCTGCATCTGCGCCGCGCCCGGCACCTGGATCGAAATGGTGCCGTCCGAGCCGATCGACAGGCTGGTGTGTTCAGGCAAGGTGATCGGACCGCCTTCGCCCAGCACCGGCCGGCCGTTCAGCGTCAGCGCGCCGGTTTCATCGAGTTCCATGGCGCCGGCGCGCGTGTAGGCTTCGCCGTTCTGCCACTGCACCGCCAGAAAGCCGTTGCCCGTGATCGCCACGTCGAGCTCGCGCCCGGTTTCCTTGATGGTCCCGGTGCGCGTCGAGATCGCGCTCGACTGCGTCTGCGTCATGTGGCGGTCGTCGTAGCCGTAGCCGCTCTGCAGGCTTTGCGCGGTCGACACTTCCAGGTTGGCGCGAAAGCCGCTGGTCTCGATATTGGCCAGGTTGTTGGCGTGTACCTGCTGTGCCCGCAGGGCACGGTCGGCGCCGCTCATGGCGGTGTAAATCAGGGCATCCATGCTTGTTTACCTTTGCGTGGCCGTCATTACAATGCTTGCATCAGCGATTGCAGCATGGCGTTTTCGGTCGACAGCACTTTCGAGTTGGCCTGGTAGTTGCGCTGCGAGGTCATCAGGCCCACCAGTTCGGTGGTGATGTCGACGTTCGACTGTTCCAGCGCGCTGGTGGCCAGCTTGCCGGCCATGCCCACGCCCGGACGCTCGTACAGCGGCGCGCCGGAAGTAGTCGAGGCGATCCAGCTGGTGTCGTTGACGGCGGTCAGCGCGCCCTCATCGGCGAAGTTGGCCAGCGCGATGGTGCCGACGTTCTGCGTTTCGCCGTTGGTGTACTTGGCCACGATCGAGCCGTCGTTGGCCAGTTCCACGCCGGTGTAGGTACCCGAGGCGTAGCCGTCCGACTTGTTGGTCGAGGTGGTTGCTTCGCCGGCGTACTGGGTGGTCTCGGAGTAGTCGAGCTTGAAGGCGAGGGCGGCAGCGCCCGAATTGGCGACCGGGTCGGCCATGTCGATGCCGGCAAATACCGGTTTCCAGTCGGCGCCCTTGACGGCCGGCGCAGTCGGGATATTGTTGGCGATCTTGCCGTCCACCGTTTCGAGCTGGCCGTCGGTGCCGAAGGTCAGCTTGACCGAGGCCGGCGTGGTGGTCAGCTTGTCGTCCAGCGTGTAGTGCACCGTCATGCTGTTTTCGCCGGTCTTCACGAAGTACTGGTTCAGCGTGTGCTTGGCGCCCAGCGTATCGTACAGAACGGAAACCTTGGCGCTGTTGTAGGTGGCGATATCGTCCTTGTTGAAGACGCTGGTGGCCGGCTTGGCGGTCCATTCGGACGACATGTTGGCGACGTAGTTCAGTTTGGTGGTGGCCTTGGCAGGAATCTGGCCGGTCGGGATTTTCAGGTCGCCCATGGCGCCCAGCGTAGTGCTGCCTTCCGCCGCGGCGGCGTAACCTTGCACCATCTTGCCATTCGAGTCGACCAGGTAGCCGCTGTTGCTGGCACTGAAAATGCCGACGCGGCTGTAGCTCAGGGTATTTTGCGCATCGCGGCTGACAAAGTAGCCACGGCCGTCGATCGCCGCGTCGAGGGTGCGGCCCGTGTTCAGCACGCCGCCGTTGACGCTCATGCTTTGCGTGGTCGAACCGATTTCCACGCCCGTTGCGCGCGCACCGGCGTACATCGACGAGAAGTTGGCGCGGCTGCTGCGAAAGCCGTAGGTGCCGGCATTGGCGATATTGTTGCTGGAGGTGGTCAGTTGCTGGTTGATGGCCTGGATGCCGGACAGCGCGATGTCGAAACTCATGGTGAACTTCCTTTAGTGAAGGACAGGGTGATTGGTGTGAAAAGCCGGGGAGCGCTACAGGCGGATCAGGACGTTTTTCCGTTGAAACCGGTGATCGCGCCGGGGCTGACTTCACCCAGGTTGGCGACATTGAGGATCATGCTGCCGGCGGCCGACAGGCGAACACTGCTCAGTTTGCCTGCGATATCGACCGTCGGTTTTTCGTCATTGCTGGTGGTCACCGCCATCGTGTAGGTGCCGGCCGGCAGGCCCAGCTTTTCCGGATCGATGGTGAACGGCACGCTGCCGGCCGCCTTGGCGCCCAGTTCGATCGTGTATTGCTTGTCGTACGCATCCTTCAGCGTCAGCGTGGTCTTGCTGCTGTTGGCGGCCAGGGTGATGTTGCCGCTGACCTTGACGCCGTCGAGCTGCACCGTGCTGCTGTTGACCAGCACTTCGGAGCCCACCTGTGCACCCAGCGCCAGCACTTGCATGCTTTGCAGCACGCTGGCATTGGCGCTGGTCAGCGTCGACAGGTTCTGCATCGCTTCGGTCTGCGCCTGCTGCGTCAGCTGATTGACGAACTGGCTCGGGTCGGTCGGCGCCAGCGGATCCTGGTTGCGGATCTGCGCCACCAGCAGCTTGGTGAACATGTCCTGCGTGGCATTGTTCTGCGAGGCGACGGCATTGCTGGTGCTGCTGCCGGTGCCGGTACTGCCGGTAAAAAGGGTGGTTTCCATGGCTTACACTTCACCTAATTTGAGGAGCGATTGCTGCATCGACTTGATGCGGCCCAAAACTTCAACATTTGTTTCAAACGCGCGCGAGGCCGACATCATGTCGGTCATCTCGGCCACCTGGTTGACGTTCGGGTAGAACACCATGCCGTCGGCATCGGCCATCGGATGGCCCGGCTCGTACACCTTGCGCAGCGGCTCGTCGCTCTGCACCACGTCGAGCACCTGCACCCGGCCGCCGGCGCCCGAGGCGCCGCTGCCATCCATCACGGCAGCAAACACGGGTTTGCGCGCGCGGTAGGTCTCGGCTTCGGAACCTGCGGCCGAGTCCGCATTGGCCAGGTTGCTGGCGATGGTATTGAGGCGCACGGTCTGCGCCGCCATGGCCGAACCGGCGATCTTGGAAATATCCTGGAAGCTCATGCTTATCCTTGTCCGGAAATGGCCTTGGCCAGTCCCTTGAGTTTCATGTTGACGAAACTGAGGCTGGTCTGGAAGTCGCTGGCGTTCTGCGAAAAGGCGGCCTGCTCGACGCCGATTTCCACCGTGTTGCCATCGCGGCTGGGCTGATACGGCACGCGGTACAGCGAGCTGGCGTCGTCATCGGTCGACAGCATGCCCGCCTCGCTGTCCTGCAACTGCTGCAGCGCGCTGCCGAAGTCCATGTCCATGGCCTGGAAGCCTGGCGTGTTTTCATTGGCGATGTTGGCGGCCAGCACGCGTGTGCGGTCGGCGCGCAGCGCCAGGGCATCGGCATGCACGCCCAGTGCGTCCTTGAAATTAATCCCCATGGTCATCCTTTGTGTTGAATTCGTTCGTGCTGGTGCGGTTCGGGCTGGAAATGTGAGTGCAGGCGTAAAATGCCTGCCTGGTCATGTTGACGCATGGTAAGGTCATGCTGCTTCAATGTGTTTGATCAGGATCGCAAATAAGGTTAGCAATGATTTACTCAGACAACTATGTCGTGGCTTACAACAAGGCACGACCTTTTCGCGCGCTGCTCCCCAGCCTGTTTTTACTGACCAGCCTCTATAGTAGTGCAGGACGCGCTGAATTGCCAGCCGACAATATATTTTTGCAGGTGGAACAACTGGCCCAGGAGCAGCTGGCACGGCAGGCTGCCTCTGCGGGACTGCTGGAACCGCTGTTCCAGGTCGCTGTTGTAAAAACCACGCGTGTGATGCCGCCGTGCCCGGCGCGGGTGCTGCTCGAAGCGGTCGACAGCCGTTCGCCGCAGCGCATGCGCTTTGTCGCCAGCTGTCCCGGCGCGGGCGGCTGGCGCCACGAAATGCTGGCGCGCGCCACTGTCACGGCCAGGGTGGCGGTCACCACGGCGCCCGTTACGGCGAATACGCCGATCGAGGCCGGCGAAGTGGAACTGGCGCGGCGCGACGTGACGATGATCGCCGACAGCATCGCTTCCTTGCCGGCCGTGGTGGGCCTGTCGAGCCGGCGCAGCCTGCGCGCCGGCGAAGTGCTGCGCCAGGGCCAGCTGGCTTCGCCGGTGCTGGTCAAGCGGGGCGCGCCCGTGAATATTGTGGCGCGCAAGGAACAGGTGCAGGTCAGCATGGATGGCGTGGCGATGGATGCCGGCGCGCAAGGGGAGGTGATCCGCGTGCGCAATGCCGGCAGCGGCACGATCATCCGCGCCAGGGTGGTGGAGGCGGGCGTGGTCGAGCCGGCCGAGCTGGCCGGCCGCTGATCAGTCCGCGGCCGCGGCGGCGCTGCGCTGCAGGCGCGCCGCCAGCTGGCTCAGCTTGGCCGCGTAGTTCGGGTCGGTAGCATAGCCGCCGCGCGCCAGGCCTTGTGCAAAGGCCTGCGCGTCGCTGCCCGTGTTGAGGGCGGCGCGGTAGCGCGGATTGTCGATCAGCACTTGCGCGTAGTCGCGGAAGGCGCTGGCCTGGTCCGGGTAGCTGCGGAACCGTTCCGTCTTTTTCAGCGCCGCGCCGCTGTCGCCCGCATATTCGGTGGTCAGCGCATGGGCCACTTCGCCCTGCCATTTGCCGCCGGCCTTGATGCCGAACAGATTGTTGGTGTCGGTCGTGCCTTGGCGCAGCGGACGCTTGCCCCAGCCCGATTCCAGTGCCGCATGGGCGGCGACGATTTCCGGCGCCACGCCCAGGCGCGCGCCGGTTTCCTCGGTCCACGGTTTGATCGAGGCTAAAAACTGCTGCTGCACTTCGCCCACTCCAGCCGCTTCGCCACCCTGGCTGACGGCGCCCAGCACATTCACGGGCGCGGTGCTGGCGGCTTGACTGGCCGACCAGGCGCGGGCCTCGGGACTGAGCGTGGTGGCGTTGCTGCCGCCCCGGCCACCCTGTTCGATAAACGCCGCCACTTCGCCCTGCACCTGCTGGAACACGCTGCTGAAAGCGGCGGTGGATGCCGTGCCACTGGTTGCGCGCATATTGCTTTGCACCGCTGCCGTCGGGGCAGTAGCTGTCGTCGCCGCCATGGCGCGGGCATTGCTGGCAAAAAAATCAGCCTGGCGCATAAATATGTTCCTCGCCGTGCAGCACGCGCTGCATGGTCGTAAATTGTTCTGTCAATAATTGGCTGTTGCGCGTGTTCAGGCGCTTGCATTCGAGCACCATCTGTTCCAGCGTGTCCCAGCTGGCGCTCGCCGTGGCGCGGGCGTCAGGCTGCAGCAGCGCGAACAGTTGGCTCATGTCCGCCTTCGGCCCGAGCAGGGCGGTGACCAGGCTGACGCGCTGGCGGCGCCGTCCGTCAAGCAGCTCGACGGCGGCGACAATCTGTCCGGCCAGCACGCTCAATTGCCCGGTCTGGTGGCGCAGGGCCGCCTGGAACTGCTCTTCCAATAATGCCAGCAGCGCGTCATAGCCCTGGCGGTCGTCGGCGATGCCTTGCAGTACCCGTTGCACGGCTTCCTGGCGCGTGATGCCCTTGCGTGGCGCGGTCATGCGTCGTTGCCGTGAAAGCGCTGGATCAGGCCAGCAATTTTTGACGGATCGAACGGCAGTTCGCCCCTGGCCAGCGCGTCGCGCAGGAACGCCACCCGCTCGTGGTCGATATCGGGCATGGCGCGCAGCGCGGCGATGGCCGGCTGCAGCACGGCCGACTGCAGTTCGGCGCCGGCCGACGAGCCGCCGGCGGCCGCCGCCGCGCCGGCGTTTTCCGCGATCGCTTCGGTCGGCGCGACGGCGCTGCTGCGCACGCTGGCGCCGGTATTGCCGGAGGAGATTTTCATGCGTTGCCCCTTGCCTTTAATTTGCATTGTCGGCTCGTTCTTTCTTCGCTGGCAGGCCCAGCTTGTCACGTAAACGTTGCAGTGTAGCTGAATCCGGCTCGCCCACCTCGATTTCCTGGCCGTGCGGCGCCGGACCCTGTTTCTGTCCCGTCATGCCGAACATGGCGGAGATGCTGTCGGCCTGGCCACGCGTCAATATTAACAGTTCAATGCGGCGGTTGATGCCGGCGCTGGCGTTCTTGACATCGAGCGGCGCGCGGTCAGCCATGCCGACTACCTGCAGCACGCTTTCCGGATTCATGCTGCCGGCGAGCAATTGCGCGCGCGCCGACATGGCGCGGTTGGCCGACAGGGTCCAGTTCGAATAGCCTTCATAGCCGGTGTTGGCGTATTGCAGCGAGTCGGTGTGGCCGACGATCAGCATCTGGTTTTCCATCTGCGCAAACACCGGGCCCATCTCGCGCAGCAGCTTGCGGAAGCGGTCGGTCGGCACGGCGCTGCCGCGCACGAACATGCCTTGCTTGTCAGTATCGTGCAACATCACGCGCAAGCCATACGGCGTGACCACCGATTCCAGGTTGCTCTTCAGGCCCGCTTCATCGCTGAGCTTGTCAAGCGCGCGCGACAGCATCATCAGGTCGTCCGGCGTCTGGTAGCTGACTTTCGGCTGTTCCTTGGCCTGCGCCGCGCCGGCCTTGCCTTCGTGCTCGTGCTTGCCTTCCGTGCGCGTGTCGCCCATGCCGTTGCGCGGCATCGGAAAGCGGTCGATCAGGCTGCCGCGCGGGCCGCCTTTCTGTTCCGGCATCACGCCCTGGCCTTCGCCTTGGCGGCTGCCGGCCAGCGCATCCATCATGATTTCCTTCATCGCCTGCTGCTCGCGGGCGGCCATCAGCCACAGCACCAGGAACAGCGACAGCAAGGCCAGGCAAAAGTCGGCAAACGCTACTTTCCAGGCGCCGCCATGGCCATCGTCATCGTGCTTTTTTGCGGCGCGCTTGATGATGGCCTGTTCATGTTTCTCATGCGGCTTTAGCACGGCGGCCTCCCCGGCCTTGGCCTTGCTCTGCTTCTTCGCCGCCGCTTTCCAGCGCCGTGATCCAGCTCTCCAGCTGGGCGAAACTCGGCTTGATGTTCAGCTGCACCAGGCGCCGGCCCGCATCGATTGCCAGCAGCGGCGGTTTGCCGGCCACGTGCGTGACCAGCACCACTTTCACGCATTCCATGGTCGAGCCTTCTTCGCCGACCAGCTGCTTCATCATGTTGCACATCGGATCGAGCACGCCGTAGCAGAAGAAAATGCCGATAAAGGTACCGACCATGGCGGCGCCCACCTTTTCCGAGATTTCAGCCGCGTCGGCGCCGTCGGCAACCGAATTCATGGCCATCACGATGCCGAGCACGGCGGCCAGAATGCCGAAGCCCGGCATCGCTTCGGCAATCTTGTGCAAGGATTTGGAAGGCTGCAGCAGTTCGTCGTGGATGGCCTCGAGTTCCTGCTCCAGCACGCCTTCGAGTTCATGCGCGTTGATCTTGCCCATCGCCATCAGACGGAAGTTGTCGACAATAAAGGCCAGCAGTTTCGGCTCTTCCAGCACCAGCGGATAGCGCTGAAACAGGGCGCTTTCGCGCGGCGCCTCGACGTGGGCGTCGAGCGCTTTCAGGCCGCCCGCGGCCGTTTGCAGCAGTTCGTACATCAGCAGCAGCAACTGGCGCTGGAATTCCGAACCCGCCTTCTTGTGGGTGACGATCTTGCGCATCTGGTGCAGCATTTCGCCCAGCACATGCTTGGGGTTGCCCAGCACCAGGGCGCCAACGGCGGCGCCGATAATGATGATCAACTCGACCGGCTGCCAGATCGCGTGAGCGGTGCCGCCCATCAGGGCGAAGCCTCCGAATACACATCCCATCACGATTAAGATACCGATAATTACCATGTCAACTGCCTTTCTGCGTCATTTTTACTGCATCGATGTAGGTGTCGCCAGCTTCATTAGTCCTGCAGCATGGCCTTCATTTTTCCCAGCGCCATCTTGTTGAGCTGGCAGACGCGGGCGTCGCTCAGGTCCAGCACGGCGGCGATTTCCTTGTAGCTCAGTTCAAATTCGTAATACATCTGCACCACCCGCTGTTCGCGCTCGTCGAGCGCGCGCAGCGCCTGCTCCAGGCTGCGCCGCACCATCAGCTGCTCCTCGGGGCTGGGCGCGCTGTCGGCCTGGCCCAGGCTGTCGTGCAGGATGTCGTCGAAGCTGGCGATCAGCTCGGCGTTTTCCGCCAGCTGGTACTCCTGGTACGCTTCCGGCGTCAGCTTCAGGGCCGCCATGATTTCCGCTTCCAGCGGCTCGCGTCCCAGGCGCCGGGTCAGCGCGCGCACGCTGTCGCGCAGGCGGTGGCTTTCCTGGCGTACCGCGCGCGGCCGCCAGTCCTGGCGCCGCAATTCATCGAGTATTGCGCCGCGGATGCGCAGGCTGGCATAGCTGCCGAAGGACTGGTCCGGCACGCCATAGCGGCGCAGTGCTTCGAGCAGCCCCATCAGGCCGATCTGCTCCATGTCGTCGCGGTCGATGGCGCCCGATACCTGCGAATTGAGCTGGCGCACGATGCGCTTGACCAGCGGCGCATAGGCAACCAGGTGGCGCTGCTCGTCGGCCACGCTGAGCACGGCCGCGGCCGCGCCGGCGGCGGCATATTCGCCGGCGCCGTAAGCTTCCTGGTACTGCTCTGCATAGGCCACGGTGTCTCCCATCAGTCGAACTGGCCAGCTGGCATCGGCTTATTCAATGATCAGCTTGCCGACCATGACTTCGGTGAACGGCTTTTCCATCTGTTCGCGCTCGTAGCTGAGGTTGAACGCCTTGTTGATCTGCTCGGCGTACTGCTCCACCGTCATGCTCTGCGCCTTGTCCACCGCAAAGCCGGACAGGGTGCTGACGGCGATCGAGCGCATCAGCGGCAGGTGATCCTTGGTCAGCTTTTCCTTTTCCTCGGTGGTGGCGATCACCAGGTCGGCCGACAGGTAATGGGTATCGGTGTCGCCGGGCGCATGGCGCAGCATCACGATCACCTTGTCGAGCGTGAGGAACTTGCGCGCCTTCTTGCCGGTCGCCGGCGCTGGAGGAGGCTTGCTGTCGGCCACGTCGGCATGGCCGGCTACCGGCCTGGCCAGGTACCACATGGCGCCGCCGGCCGCACCGGCAGCCAGCACGGCCACCAGCACGAAGCCGCCGATCAGTTTTACTTTGGTATTCATCAGTTGTATTCCCGCTCATGCATGGCGAAGGTGGAGCCGTATGGCGTGCCGGCCGTGGTGCCGTCGGACAGGGCGCGCCCCGGTTCGGCGTCATCCTGCTGGCGTCCCGGTTGGCGCTGGCCGCGCGCGTCGCCTTCGGCAAACGCCTGGGCCGCCGGACTGCGCGGCGTGGCGCTGATGGTGACGGCCACGTCCGTGTACTGGCGCTGCGCCAGGTCATTGCGCATGTTCTCGCCGATGCCCTGCAACTGGCGCAGCACGTCCGTGTTCGAGGCGGACAAATTGACCTGCAACATGCCGGCCGTATGGCGGATCGAAATATCGATACGGCCCAGCATGGGCGGATCGAGGCGGATCACCGCGTGTTCGCTGTTGCGCCCGATCTGCGTCTGCAGGCGCTCGCCCAGCGCTTCGCGCAGCGGTTCCTGCCATTGCTGGGCGGTACCGCTGAGCTTGATCGTATCGGCGCCCGGTACCGGCGTGCCGGCCGCCAGGCCCGGACTGGCGGAAGTGACGGCCTGCGCGGTGGCGGCAGGTGCGGCGCTGCGTTCGCTGTCGGTGCCGGCGGCTGGCGGCAGGGCAAACACGGCGGCGCCAGCTGCTGTCTTGGCTGGCAGGCTGATGGCGGCGTCCAGCCCTGGCAGCGGGCGTACCGCGCTTGGCCTGGCCTGCGTGGCGGGGTCGGTCGCAGTTGCGGCCGTGTCCCTGGCCGCAAGCCTGGCCGGCGCGCCTGGCAACACGGCGGCGGCCGGCATGGCTGCCGCGCGTGCGATGGCGGGCGCAGCAGTTGTCATGGCCGCTACCGCCGCGTCCGGCCTGGCTGCTTCCGGTGCCGCCGCGGTCAGGCCCGGCACGCCTGGGGCGGGCACGGGGACGGCCTGGCTGGCGTCGGACGCATGGTGTGCGGCGGCAGGCAGCGGCGTGTCCGATGGTGTTTCCACGGCAGCCGCGGTGCTCTTGGCGCGTACGGCGGGCGCTGCCGGTCCGGTGTCGCCTGCGACTGCCGGCAGCACGCCCGGCGCTGCCGCCGCCAGCGGCTGGCCCAGTTGCGGCGCCGCGACCGGCCGGCCCAGCTGGGGATTGAATGGGATGGCAGCCGGCAGGACCAAGACGTTCATGCCGGGCACAACTGCCTCATCGGCCGGCGCCTGGGCCGCCAGCAGCGGATCGGTGCTGGCCGCAGCCGGTGCGCCCGTCACGGCCGCTGGCGCGGCAGCGCCGGGTACGGCTGCCGGCTCCGGCGCTGCCAGCCATGCCGCAGCCATGGCGGGCAGGGCAGTGGCATCAATGGATGATGCCGGAGCAGCCTCGTCTTCCCCGGCGGGCACGCGGGTGGCCGGCTTGCCTGCCTGGACTGTGGCAACCATGGCGTCGGCAAACACGGAGCGGACCGGGGCTGTGGCAGGTTTGGCGCCAGGCAGCGCAGCCGGCAGGGCTGCCGCAGTGGCGCCAGCGCCAGGGGCGGTGGCCATAGCGGTGGCAGGCACGGGCGCGCGGCCAGCGGCGAGCGGCGCCGAGGTGCCGAACAGATCGGCCGCGCTGAAACCGGCGCCCTTGAAATTGGAGTTGATATTCATGCTTGATTTCCGTCTTGATACATATCGCTTTCCAGCGCGTAGGCGACCCAGCCTTCCTGCATGGAGTGGATCTCGCCCAGTTGCAGGCCGAGCCTGTGCTTTTCATCGGAGCACAGCTGAAACGCGCGCGCGTGCACCGCGCGCAGCGTGCGCAGCGCTGCCTGCTCGTTCGGGTTGACGCCGCCTTGTGCGGACAGCAGCGCGAGCTGGCGCGCCAGGCGGCGGTCCAGCATGTCGAGCGTGGCCCAGTCCTGCTTGCCGGCAGCGGCCTGGATGTCGCGCGCGAACTGCAGCAGCACGGCGCTGTTATCCATGCTTGGCCTGGACGCCCAGCCAGCCCTGCTTGATGGTGGTCAGCAAGGTCGACACTTCATCGATCAGGGCAGGGTCCAGGTTGACGCCGGCCAGGTACAGGCGGCCGGTGCAATATTCATACAGGCGGCCCAGGTTGGCCACGACTTCGCCGCCCTGCTCGAAATCGAGCGAGCTCGACAGGCCATTGATGATTTCCGTGCATTTGTTCAGGCTGACCGCTTTTTGTTCATAGCGTTTGCCCACGATATGTCCGCGTGCGCGCGCCAGTTCTTCCAGCAAGCCGTCGGTGAGCAGCAAGACCAGTTCGACTGGCGTGGCGCGCGAAGTCTGCGCATCCAGGTTGACGGCGTGGTAGTCACTGTAGGCATCGTGGTTCATCATCTTCTTTCACTTTAATAATGCTGGCTCTGGCGGCTGGCAGCACCGCCGTCCCTCAGCGTCAGGTCGATTTGTCGTTGCCGAACAGGGCGTCGAACATATCGGTGGTTTGCGCCATCCGTTCCTGCAGAATCTGCAGTTCGGTAAATTGCGCCTTGTAGCGGTTGTACATGGTGGTGTAGTCGGTTTCGAACTTGGCCTGGCGTTCCGTCAGTGTCTTTTGCAGCTTGGCCACCGACGTTTCGCGCTGCGCCAGCTGGCCGGTGCTGGAGGTCCACAGTTCGACATACTTGTCGAGCTTGCCGGCGATGCCGCTGGGCGCACCACCCGAGTTGTTGCCGATGGCTTTATCCAGGCCGGTCGGATTGGCCTTGACGGCCGCTGCCAGCTTGACGGTGTCGAGCGCCAGGCTGCCGTTGCGCTGCGCCGTGATGCCGAACGTGGCCAGCGCGCCGGTGGCCGTTTCGCGCAGCGTGCGCACCAGCTGGTCGCGCAATACGCGCACGCCGCTGTCTGTTGAAAACGTGCCGGCCGCCTTGCCCGAGGATGGATCGCCGGGATCGGTCAGGCCGTCGAGCACGGTCTTGAGCTTGTTATAGGCGTCGACAAAGCTCTGCGCATTGGTGGCGGTCGCCGAGGTGTCGAGCGCGACGGTCAGCGTGATCGGCGTATCGCCGTCGGCCTGCGCCTTGGTAAAGGTCATCTTCACGCCGTCGATATTGCTGAAGGTATTCGACGACTGCTTGACGCGGTTGCTGGTGTCGCTCGGGTCGGCCGGTTTGCCGCCGATCCAGATAATGGCGTCCTGCGCCGCCACCAGCTGCTTGGGCGCCGCGCCCAGCGCGGTTTTCAGGTCGCCGTCGGCCATCGCGCTGGCGTCGACCGAGATGGCGCCTTCCTCGCCGCTGATCGTCGATGTCAGCACCAGCTGGGCCACGCCGCCGATGGTGATCACGGAAGCGGTCACGCGTGCATTGTTGTTCGGTTCCGCATTGATGGCGGCGGCGATTTCCGTTGCCGACAAGGTCTGATCGGCATCGCTGTTGGCTTTGCTCAGGTCGACCGTAAAATCGGTATTGTTCGCCAGCTTGATCTTCAGGTTGCCATCGCCGCTGGCAGGAATCGCGCTGCCGCCGATGCCGCCCAGCGACACCTGGTTGCTGGTAGCCACTTTTTCCACGAACAGCGAATACGTGCCGGCCGCGGCCGTGGCGGTCGCCGTGGCGCTGCCGACGGCGGTACTGCTGAAGGTCGCACCTTGCACCAGCAGCGGCTTGGTCCCCGTCAGGGCCAGCAGGCTGGAGGTGAAGGAGGTCATGGCCATCTTCAGATTCGTCAGCGCGGCCGAAGTGGCCGTGGCCGCCTTGGTCTGTTCCGTGATGCGGGTCTGCAGGTCTGCCGTGTACTTGTCGGTCAGCGCCTGCGCCGATGCGGTCGGGTCGTAGGTATTCGAAGCGTTGGTGGTAATGGCCATGTCAGACTCCTAAAATTAGCATGCAGGATATACGCAATGACAAGGCGACCAAATATCGGCTGTTGTGAAATTATTTCTGTAAAACATCATTTTACCTGCCCGCGGAACCAGAATTGCGTCGCCAGCTCATCCTGCCGCTTCGCATCCATTCGTTGTTGCTCCGTTGCAACGATCCGCTGCTTTTGTGTCAACACCTGGTCCAGCACTTCGCGCTTGGCCCAGGCCGTATTGAGCGCGCGCTGCGACACCGCCATATTGGCTTCGTGCAGGTGCAGGTCGGTACGGTGCTGCTGCGCCATTTCCATCACCGACTGCTTGAAGTTGCCGCAATTGACGGACAGCGCCAGGTGCAGCGCGCCGCTCGGGCCGCTGTCGGTGTACAGGCTGGTCAGGCGTTCCAGGTTCTTCTGGTAGCGCTCGCGCACGGCCGTCTGCGCCGCCATTTCCGTTTGCAGGCGTTCCACTTCGGTGCTGCGCAGGCCGACCAGAGTGGTCAGGTTGCGGATGGTATGCGAGTTGCTCATCGATTGCTTAAGCCATGATCTGTTCAAGTTGGGTGATGCAGGGGGCCATCGGTGCTTCTTCCTTGGTGCCCTGGCACAGGAAGGCCTCGATCTGCGGATGCAGCTGCACCGCGCGGTCGGTGATCGGATCGGCGCCGGGCACATAGGCGCCCAGCGGGATCAGGTCGCGCACGCGCGCATGGCGCGCCATGGCCGCCTTCAGGCCGCGCGCCGCCAGCATGTGGGCCGGCTGGATCACTTGCGCCATGCAGCGGCTGATCGAGGCGGCCACGTCGATGGCGGGGTAGTGGCCCCGTTCGGCCAGTTCGCGCGTGAGCACGATGTGGCCGTCGAGAATCGCGCGCGCCGTATCGACCACCGGGTCCTGCTGGTCGTCGCCTTCGGCCAGCACGGTGTAGATGGCGCTCATGCTGCCTTCCGGATGGGCGCCGTTGCCGGCGCTTTCCACCAGCTGCGGCAAATTCGAAAATACCGACGGCGGATAGCCGCGCGTGGCCGGCGGCTCGCCCAGCGCCAGCGCCACTTCGCGCAGCGCCATCGCATAGCGCGTGAGCGAGTCGACCAACAGCAGCACGTGCTTGCCCTGGTCGCGGAAATGCGCCGCGATCGAATGGCACAGTTCGGTCGCCATGATGCGCATCAGCGGCGATTCGTCGGCCGGCGCGATCACCAGCACGGCTTTTTTCAGCCCTTCGGCGCCGAGCGATTTTTCGACGAATTCGCGCACCTCGCGGCCGCGCTCGCCGATCAGTCCCACCACCACCACATCGGCCACGGTCTGGCGCGTGATCAGGCCCAGCAGCACACTCTTGCCGACGCCGGAACCGGCCATCAGGCCCACGCGCTGGCCCTTGCCCAGGGTCAGCATGCTGTTGATGGCGCGCACGCCCACGTCGAGCGGCTCGATCACCGGCTGTTTCTTGAGCGGATTGATTTTCGGCGGCGTGACGTCGAGCACATGCTCGCCGCCGAGGCGGCCCAGGTCGTCGATCGGTTCGCCCAGGCCATTGACCATGCGGCCCAGCCACGACGGGCCGATCTGCAGGCTGGCCTTGTCCGGCAGCGGCAGCACGCGCGCGCCGGTGGTCAGGCCGGCGGCCTTCTTGAACGGCATCAGGTAGGAAATTTTTTCGCGAAAGCCGACCACCTGCGCGTCCAGCCATTCGCCGCTGACAGTTTCGATCTGGCAACGCTGTCCCGTATGCAAGCGGCAGCCGGCACTTTCCAGCAGCAGGCCGGAGGCCCCCACCAGGCGCCCGGTCGGCGTTGCGACCGGGATATCGCCGATCTCGAAACTGCGCAGCGTGTCGGCGATCATGCAGGCGCGCCCTGGTCGGCATGTTCGGCGGCCAGCGCCAGGTGGCTGCTGACCTGGTCCATGCAGGCGGCCAGGCGCTGATGGCAGCCCGCATCGACCTCATTGTCGCCCGCCTTGATGCGGCATTCGCCAGCGTCGAGGCGCGCGTCGGCGATCAAGTTCCAGCGCTTGGCGCGCTTCGGATCGAGTTCGCTGATGCGTTTCAATTCTTCCGGATTCAGGTAGACGTCGATTTCCTCGCGCGTCGGCGGCATCGACGCCAGCGTCTCGTCGACCAGCGCCAGCAGCTGCACCGGCTGCAGCGCCAGTTCGGCGCGGATCACCTGGCGCGCCACCTTGGCCACCAGATCGACCACTTCCTTGCGCTGGGCGGCGCGGTAGTCGGCGCGCACTTTTTTCAGGTCGCGCAGAATCGCGTCGACCGGACGCGCCAGCTTGTCGAGCGCCACCAGGGTTTCGTTGCGGCCTTCTTCGCGGCCCTGCACCACGCCATCGTTGCGGCCCGAGTCGTAGCCGTCCTGCTGGCCGCGCACCAGGCCCACTTCATAGCCGTCGCGCTGGCCCTGCTCGAAGCCTTCCGAGACGGACGCCTGCCACTGGCCGTCCGTGTCTTCGGAGCTGGCGCGCTGGCCGGCGGCGATGAACTGCGACAGCGGCGGAAAACGGTAGGTGCGGAACGGCTTCATTCGACCACCGCTTCGGCAAACAGCTGCACTTCGATTTCGCCGGCGTCGGCCAGGCCCTTGACGGTGGCCATGATTTCCTGGCGCGTCTGCTCGATGCGCGACATCGGCACGGGGCCGGAGCGGCGCATCAGGTCTTCGAAGCTCTGCGCCTGGCGGCGCGGCATGGTTTTCAGCACCGCATCGCGGATCGCCGGTTCGGCGCCCTTGAGCGCGATCGCCCACTGTTCCATCGGCACGTCTTCCAGGATGCGCGTGAGCGTGGCGTCGCTCTGCGTGGCCAGGATCAGGAAGTCGTACATGCTCAGTTCGATTTCGGATACCACGTCCGGATCGTGCGCGCGCAGCAGTTCGACCAGCGCGGCGCGGTTGCCCGGCATGCGGTTGAGGATCTCGGCGGCCTGGCGGATGCCTTCCACGCTGGTGCTCTGCGTGTCGAGCGTGCCCAGGCAGCGGCCCACCAGCTCATCGAGCTCGACCAGCAGGTCGCGGTCGATCTCGTCCAGGCGCGCCAGGTTCAGCAGCACCAGGTCGCGCCCTTCGACCGGCAGCGCGTCGAGGATCTGGCCGGCCAGCGCCGGCGGCAGGAACGCCAGGAACACGGCCTGCATCTGCACGTGCTCGTTGACGATGTATTCGGCCAGCCATTTCGGCGAAGCCCACTGCAGGCGCGCCATTTTCGGCCGGATCGCGTCGCCGTAAATATTGTTCAGCACGCTGTTGGCGATATCGCTGCCCAGCGCCATGTCCAGCGAGCGCTTCAGGTAGCTGCGCGAGGCGCCGTGCACGCCGCTCTGCTGGCGGTAGTCGTCAAAGAACGTCTGCATCGCCGTCTTGACGGATTCGACCTTGATGCCGCTCATGCGCGACATCACTTGCGTCACTTCCAGCAATTCTTCGCGCGACAGGCAGCGCAGCACATTGGCCGCCTGTTCCTCGCCGATGCTCAGCAGCACGATGGCGGCCTGTTCCACGGGAGTCAGGCTGGCGCTCTCGTAGTCTTGCTCGTCGGGTAAGTTATTGTTGTTGAGTTCGGCCATTTTTCTGCATCCATTGTTTGACGACTTCGGCGACACGCTCGGGTTCTTTTTCCGCCAGTACTTTCAGGTGGTCGACCATCACGTCGACCGCCGAGCCAGGCGGCGGCAGATTGTAGTTTTCCAGCAACGGCACCACCGGCATGCTGCCGCCCGGGGCGGCCACGGCGGCGCCTTCCAGCGCCGGCAGGCCATTCGCGCCCACGGCCGGCACGACCGCACCGGCGGTGGCAGGGGTGGCAGCGCCACCGGCCGCCACGCCATTGCCGGCCAGCGCCATGGCCAGATCGATGGTTTTCAGTTCCGGTGGCGCCAGGCGCGTGGTCAGCAGGCGCAGCAGCGGACGCAGGATCAGGAAATAACCGAGCACGGCGCCCAGTGCATACAGCAGCCAGCTGCTGAAGTCGACCACCGTATCGCGTTCTTCCCACCATTGCGCCACTGGCTGCCTGGCAGGGAAGGCGAGGGCGGTCAGGCTCAGGGTGTCGCCGCGCTGGGCGTTGATGCCCAACCCGCCGCGCAGCATTTTTTCGATGTTTGCCATCTCGGCCGGCGTCCAGCCCGTCTTGGCGTCCGGCGCGGCGGCGCTGTTGAGCACCACGGCCACGCTGATTTTTTCCAGCCGGCCGCGGCTGCGCTTGATCTGCGTGATGCTGCGGTCGTACGCGTACTGGCGCGTGGTGGCGTTCTTGCGCGCGGTGCCGTCGTCGGCCGGTTTCGGCGCGCCATCCGTGGCGGCCTCGCCATTGGCGCCGGGAATCGCCGCCGCTGGCGGACGGTTCGACAGGCTGCCAGGAATGCCGGCCACGGTGCGGTTGCGTTCCTGCTCTTCGCGCATCGCTTCGCTGGTCACTTTCGGCGCTTCGCCATATTTTTCCAGCGTTTCCTCGACCCGGTCGTTGTCGACCGCGGCCGTCACGCTGAGCTTGAAATTGTCTTCGCCGATAACCGGACCCAACAGGCCCATGATGTTGCGGCGGATCTCGTCCTGGAAGCGTTTGGCGCCTTCATTGCCGGCCGCCGAGGCGTCGAAGCCGTCCGCCAGGTCGACGTGCGAGGACAGCAGGTTGCCGCTCTGGTCGACCAGGCTCACGCGTGTCGGCGCCAGGCTGGCCACGCTGCCGGCCACCATGTTGATCACGGCGGCGATCTGTTCCGGCGCCAGCGTGCGGCCCGGCTTGACGGCGACCACGATCGAGGCCGACGATTTGTCGCCGTCGCTGGCCACGAACGAGGTCGATTTGGCGATCGACAGATGCACGCGCGCCGAGGCGATCGCATCCATGGTCATGATGCTTTGCGCCAGCTCGCCTTCCAGGCCGCGGCGGAAGCGCACGTCCTGCACGAACTGCGACACGCCCAGCGGGTCGTTCTTGTCCATCAGCTCCAGGCCGGCCGGCAACTGCGCCGTCACGCCTTTCGACGCCAGCAGCATGCGCACCTTGCCCAGCATCGCATCGGGCACCAGCACCTGGCCGCTGTCCGGATGCAGGCGGTAGGGGATGTGTTCGGCGTCCAGCGTGGCCATCATGTCGGTGACCGCCACTTTCTCGCGCGCGCCGAACACCGGCTTGTAGTTGGCCTGGTCGCGCCAGAAATACATCATCACCAGGGCGGTGATGCCGATGGCGAGCACAACGATGGGTATCAGGTTCTTCAGCAGGGCCGGTGGAATGGCGGGCTGGGCGCCAGCGCGCCAGCGCGCAAAGGCGGACTTCATGGGGGTAATCACGTGGAATGACTTTCGCTTCGGGACTGGACGTGGAGATAAGCGTGGGGCGAGGACAAATTACAGAGGCAGCTTGATCAGTTCATCGACGGCGCCCATCACCTTGTTTCGCACCTGCATCAACATGGAGAAGGACAGGCTCGCTTCCTGGCTGGCCAGCATGGCGCCGACCAGGTCGTCGCTCTTGCCGCTGTCGACATCGCTCATTTTTTGCGCGGCCAGGTTGTCATTGGCGTTGATCTTGCCAAACGCGTCCTGCATGCTCTGCGCAAACGAAAAGCCGGGGCCTTCCTGCGTGCCGAAGTTGGCGGCCGGGGCAATGCTGCTGCCCAGGGCGCGCGCATCGTTGCTTAATGCAGCCAGGTCGGCCTTGATCAAACCTGCGAGTTCGTTGCTCATCTTGCCCTCTAATGTAAATGCGGTGCGGTATCAATCAGAATTACTGGTGTTGCCATGTCGCCTGGTCCGCATGTCATCCTGCCATTCGGACCCATCAGTTTTATCAGTTGCCACGCCACGCATATGCGAGAACGATTTTCAAGCAAACCCACACTGTCGAATTGCAATATGTCTGCATGGCCATGTCGATAATATGCAACCGATAAAAGTTTCTTGCGGCGGTAATAACAAACAAATCACTGCCATCAAAACTGGAATAAGGGAGGTGGAATGGCGCACTGCAAAGCGATATTTTATGGGCGCAAGCTTACCTCGCGGCAACTATAAAGTAAAGGACGGATTGCCACGGCTAATATTGACACATGGCAATATTCGGTGATTTCCTGTATCGTGCAGCACCATGGAGAACTAAGATAATGAAAAAGGCGCAATCGTTTGCCATTGCCTTGCCACCTGCGCTTGCACGGCACTTCCTGTTTGATGGTTGCGTTGCGCAGGCAGCGACAAAATATCGGCTGTATGCAAGTTCAGGCGATCCCGTATAATCTGCTCTGCCTTCGCAATACCGACATGACCCACATGATAACTACCAAGACAGATCAAACTTTGCGCCATCAAGTCCTCGATTCCTGTCTGCTTGGGCGTCCTGTCCACTTGCTGCACGTGTTCGGCGCCCAGTTGCGCGAGGATCTGGCGACCGGGCTGCGCCTGCCCATGGCCCGCCGCTACTGGGGCAATTTCCAGATCGATGACGTCACGCTGTCGCGCGTGGACAACGAAGACAGCAGCAACCGCTGGCTCGGTTTTGCCTCGCCTGCCGGCCAGGCCGGCTTTTCGCTGCAGCGCCAGATCCTGCTGTCGGTACTGAACTATCGCTACGGCAGCGCCAACGCCAAGGCCGTTCCGGTCGATCCGGCCCAGGTGCGCGTGACGGCCACGGAAGAGCGCCTGGCTGTGGTTCTGGGACAACAACTGATCGCCAGCCTGTTCTCGCGCATCCACAACAACCTGCAGGCCGTCGGCAAATCGAGCAGCATCGATCCGGCCGCCGCGCTGGCGGTGCAGCCGGGCGTGCGTCCGGCGCGCGGCAGCTGGATCGTCACCGTCACGCTCAGCGATGTCGAGGCCGGCATCAATGGGCAGGTCTGGTTTTCGCTCGACAAGGCGCTGATGGCCGACGTGCTGCGCGGCCTGCTGCCCGAACGCGCGCAGGCCAAGAAGGCGCTGCGCAGCGTGCGGCCGCTGGCGTCGCGCTTGCAAGTCACGCTGGAAGGGCGGCTGGTCAGCAAGCAGGTGCAGCTGGGCGCCCTGTTCGACCTGCGCGTGGGCGACGTGATTCCCGTCAGCCTCAGCCGTACCGATGTGATGCTCGACGATTCGCGCCTGTTTACCGCTGCCGTGTCCGAGCACAAGGGCAAGCTCTGCTTAACCTCATTTGAAGATGTTGAATAATATGAATATGACCGATACCAACCAGAGCGACACCTTGCTGGAAGACCTGGGCGACGAGATGATCATCGACCAGGGCGACGTCAGCGATGTCACCAGCACGCGCACGCGGCGCGACATTCCGCAGATGATGCGCAAGATTCCCGTCACCCTGACCCTGGAAGTCGGTTCGGCCCGCATTTCGCTCGAAGAGCTGATGGCGATCGGTCCGGACAGCGTGCTCGAACTCGACATGCTGGCCGGCGAGCCGCTGGTGATCAAGGTCAATGGCACGCCGATCGGCCGCGCCGAAGTGGTGGTGGCCGGTGAAAACTACGGCCTCAAGGTAATCGATCTCGATGGCCTCAATCTCGACCTGATGACAGCATGAAGCTGGCGGTAACCGGCCCCGGCCGCCACCGCGGCTGGCTGGCCGCGGCATGCGCCGCCCCTGTGCTGATGCTGCTGTGCGGCAGCGCCGGCGCACAGGATCTGCTGGCCGGCGTGGTACCGGGCGCCAAGACCGACCTGTCGGTCAAGATGCAGATCCTGGTCATCATGACCCTGCTGGGCCTGCTGCCCGTGATGGTCATGATGATGACCAGCTTTACCCGCTTCGTGATCGTGCTGTCCCTGCTGCGCCAGGCCCTGGGCCTGCAGCAGGGCTTGCCCAACCGTATCGTCACCGGCATCGCCCTGATCCTCACCTTGCTGGTGATGCGGCCGATCGGCGAGCAGGTATGGAAGGAAGCCTTCCTGCCTTATGACCGCGACCAGATCGGCCTGCAGCAGGCGTTGAAGGTGGCCGAAGTGCCGGTCACGCGCTTCATGCTGGCGCAGACCAGCAAGGCGGCGCTGGCGCAGATTGCGCACCTGGCCGGCGAGCCGTCCACCATGCGGCCGCAGGATCACAGCTTTACCGTCAAGCTGGCCGCCTTCGTGCTGTCGGAACTGAAAACCGCGTTCCAGATCGGCTGCATGCTGTTCATTCCGTTCCTGATCATCGACCTGGTGGTGGCGTCGGTGCTGATGGCGATGGGCATGATGATGCTCTCGCCGCTGGTCATCTCGCTGCCGTTCAAGCTGCTGCTGTTCGTGCTGGTCGATGGCTGGACCCTGACCGTCAACACGCTGGTCACCAGCATACAGGCGTATTGAATGTTGACGCCGGAAGTTGCCGTCGACCTGGTCATCGAAGCGCTGCATATCGTCATGCTGCTGGTGGTGATCCTGGTCGTGCCCGGTTTGCTGATGGGGCTGGTCGTGGCGCTGGTGCAGGCCGCCACGCAGATCAATGAGCAGACGCTGAGCTTCCTGCCCAGGCTGCTGGTCACGCTGCTGGCCCTGATCCTGGCCGGGCGCTGGATGTCGGGCTACCTGATGGATTATTGCGTGTCGATTTTTCAGCGCGCCGCCACCCTGGTCGGCTAGCGGAAAGCAGGGTGTAGCCATGGATCAGATCCTCAACCAGGTGCTGCCGTTCCTGCTGGCCGTGTGGTGGCCATTCTGCCGCATCCTGGCCATGCTGAGCGCCTCGCCCGTGATCGGCGACGCTACCGTGCCGGTTACCGTGCGTATCCTGCTGTCGCTGATCCTGGCGATCCTGATGCTGCCGGTGATGCAGGCCTCGGGCGCGTCGCGCGAGCTGTTGACGATCGATCCGTTTTCGCTGTACGCCATCGTCGCCACGCTGGAGCAGGCCGTGATCGGCTTTATCCTCGGGCTGGCGTTTCACTTTGCCATGTCGGTCATGTCGGTGCTCGGTTTCCTGGTATCGAGCCAGGTGGGCTTTTCGATGGCCGTGATGAACGATCCGTTGAACGGCACCTCGTCGGACGTGATTTCGGGTTTGCTGACCATCCTGTGCATGATCGTGTTCTTTGCGATTGACGGCCACCTGGTGCTGACCGGCGTGGTCGGCGCCAGCTTCAAGGCCTGGCCGGTGGGGCAGGGCTACGGCCCGCTGCTGCTGCAGACGGTGGCGTACAACGTGTCGTGGATTTTTGCCGCCGCCATGCTGCTGGCCTTGCCGATCGTGTTTTCGACCATGGTGGTGCAGCTGGGCTTTGGTTTCCTGAACCGCGTGGCGCCGTCGCTGAACCTGTTTTCGCTGGGCTTTTCCATGATTACCGTGTTCGGCCTGCTGATGCTGGTGCAGATCGTGAAATTCATTCCGGAACACTATGTCGCCATGACCAACCGCGTGCTCGACATGATCGCCGAACAGATGCGGGTGGCCCATGGCTGACAATAGCTCGGGCGACAAGACAGAAAAGGCGTCACAGCAGAAGCTGAAGAAATCGCGCCAGGAAGGGCAGGTGGTGCGCTCGCGCGACCTGTCGACCGCGCTCGGCATCCTGATCAGCCTGAAGCTGTTCGTGTATCTGCTGCCCGGCTATCTGGAGTCGTTCCGCGAACTGTTCGCGCTGTCGTTCATGCCGCTCGACAGTACTGGCGCGCTCGACAACGCCATGTCGAGCGCGTTTGCCACCTCGATGGGGCTGTTGATCAAGATGATCGTGCCGCTGTTCTGCGTGCCGTTCTTTGTCGTGCTGGGCTCGCTGATTCCCGGCGGCTGGGTGATCAGCACCAAGAACTGGGCGCCGAAGATGGAACGCCTCAGTCCCGCAAAAAACCTGGGCCGGCTGGTCAGCCCGAAGCATGGTTTCGAGTTCGGCATCTCGATCGCCAAGGCGGTGGTGCTGGGCATGGTGCTGGTGCATGTCAGCCGCTCCAGCCTGTCGCAGTACGTGGACCTGCAGCACCGGCCGCTGCAGCAGGCCATGATCGATGGCTCGGCCCTGATGCTCGACGGCCTGATGGCGCTCGTTTCCGTGTTCATCCTGTTTGCCATCATCGACGTGCCGGCGCAGGCGTTCTTCTTTGCCAAGAATCAGCGCATGAGCAAGCAGGACGTGAAGGAAGAGCACAAGAGCAGCGAAGGGCGGCCCGAAGTGCGCCAGCGCATCCGCCAGCTGCAGCAGCAGCTGGGCCGGCGCAGCGTGCGCAAGACGGTGCCGGACGCCGACGTGGTGATCGTCAACCCGGAACACTATGCGGTGGCGCTCAAGTATGACCAGGACCGCGCCGAAGCGCCGTTCGTGGTCGCCAAGGGGGTCGATGAAATGGCGCTGTATATCCGCCAGGTGGCAAAAGAACACAATATTGAAACGCTGGAGCTGCCGCCGCTGGCGCGCGCCATCTACAACACCAGCCAGGTGCAGCAGCAGATACCCGTGCAGCTGTACCAGGCCGTCTCGCAGGTCTTGAATTACATCCTGCAACTGAAAGCATTCCGGTCCGGGCAGCGCGCTGCCCAGCCCCTGTTACCCACCGAGATGGCCGTGCCATCGAATCTGAGCGAGGTTGTACCGCCATGAATTTCCTGAACCGACTGGTTGCCGAGATGCGCCGCCACAAGTTCGCCACGCCAATGTTCCTGTTGGTGATACTGGCCATGATCATCCTGCCGCTGCCGCCGGTGCTGCTCGATATCCTGTTTACCTTCAATATCGTGCTGGCCCTGATCGTCATCCTGGTCAGCGTCTCGGCCAGGCGGCCGCTCGATTTCTCCGTCTTCCCGACCGTGATCCTGGCCACCACCATGCTGCGGCTGACGCTGAACGTGGCCTCGACACGGGTGGTGCTGCTGCACGGCCATACGGGCGCGGACGCGGCCGGTAAAGTCATCGAGGCCTTCGGTAACGTGGTCATCGGCGGCAATTTCGTGGTCGGTATCGTGGTGTTCGTGATCCTGATGATCATCAACTTCGCGGTGGTGACCAAGGGCGCCGAGCGGATCTCGGAAGTGTCGGCGCGCTTTACGCTGGACGCCTTGCCGGGCAAGCAGATGGCGATCGACGCCGACCTGAACGCCGGCCTGATCAACCAG
>NZ_DAMAGB010000044.1:0-62106 GCF_031995485.1 Janthinobacterium sp. | reverse complement strand
GAACTCAATGCCCGCACCGAAGAACGCCATTACACGCCTGAACAGTTGCAGGGCTTTCGGGAAGACGACCGCCAGGCGTTTGCGCAGCGCCGCGTGATCGTGCGCGAAAACGTGCTGTGGAACGCCCATCTGCAGCAATACCGGCGCGTGCAGACGCACAAGAAGCCGCTGTTCGACGCGCATGGACAGCCACAAATGATCATCGGCATGGGCATCGACATCACCGAGCGCCAGCGCAATGAAGAAGCGTTACGCCATTCACTGCGCCAGTTGCGCGAATTGTCGGAGCACCAGGAAAGTATCAAGGAAACCGAGCGGCGCCGCATCGCGCTCGATATCCACGACGACCTGGGACAGAACCTGATGGCGCTGAAAATCGACGCCAGCCTGCTGCACGCGCGCACGCGCGACAGGCACCCGCGCCTGCACGGCCATGCGGGACGCGCGCTGCACACCATCGACGCCACCATCGGCTCGGTGCGCGCGATTATCAACGACCTGTATCCCAGCACGCTGGAGCTGGGCCTGGTGCCCGCCGTCGAATGGCTGATACGCCAGATGAACAGCCGCGGCCATGGCCGCTACCAGCTGCGGCTCGACGATCCCGATGCCGGCGAGGGCCTGGACCGGCGCCAGACGGCGGCCATCTTCCGCGTGATCCAGGAGTCGCTGTCGAACAGCCTGCGCCATGCGCGCGCCAGCACGGTCGAAGTGGTGCTGGCGCAATGTGCGCAGCAGGTGGCGGTGCGCATCAGCGACAACGGCATCGGCATGCAGCCCGGCGACGACGGCAAGCGCGCCGCCTTTGGCCTGAAAAGCATCCGCGAACGCGTGCATGCGCTGGGCGGCACGCTGCACATCGACAGCCGGCCCGGCCAGGGCACGGCGCTCGAAATCCGTCTGCCGCTGGTGGCGTCCAGCCCAAGCTGAGGCACAGGCGAAAAAAAGAGGCTTGCGCCTCTTTTTCGGGGTACTGCCTAATTTTGCGTCAGGAAGGTTTTCAGCTTGTCCGAACGCGAAGGCTGGCGCAGCTTGCTCATGGCTTTCGCTTCGATCTGGCGAATCCGCTCGCGCGTCACGTCGAACTGCTTGCCCACTTCTTCCAGCGTGTGGTCGTTCGACATTTCCACGCCATAGCGCATGCGCAGCACTTTCGCTTCGCGCGGGGTCAGCGAGTCCAGCACTTCCTTGATCACGTTGCGCATCGAGGCGTGCAGCGCGGCGTCCAGCGGCGCCAGCGTCGTATTGTCTTCGATAAAGTCGCCCAGTTGCGAATCGCCATCTTCGCCCATCGGCGTTTCCATGGAAATCGGCTCCTTGGCGATCTTCATGATTTCGCGCACCTTGTTTTCCGGCATTTCCATCTTGACGGCCAGCGTCGCCAGGTCCGGCTCGCTGCCGGTTTCCTGCATGATCTGGCGCGAGATGCGGTTCATCTTGTTGATCGTCTCGATCATGTGCACCGGCACGCGGATGGTGCGCGCCATGTCGGCGATCGAACGCGTGATGGCCTGGCGGATCCACCAGGTCGCATAGGTCGAGAACTTGTAGCCGCGGCGATATTCGAACTTGTCGACCGCTTTCAACAGACCGATATTGCCTTCCTGGATCAGGTCGAGGAACTGCAGGCCGCGGTTGATGTATTTCTTGGCGATCGAAATCACCAGGCGCAAGTTGGCGACCGTCATTTCGCGTTTCGCGTGACGCGCGCGTTTTTCACCGGCGGCCATCTGCTTGTTGATCTTGCGCAGGTCGGCCAGCGGCAGGGCCACGCGTGCCTGCAGGTCGATCATTTTCTTCTGCAGCTCTTTCACGGCCGGCACGTTACGGCTCAAAATCGCGCTGTACGGATACTTGCAGTCGACTTCGCGGTCGACCCATTCCAGGTCCGTCTCATTGCCCGGGAACACCTTGATGAAGTGGGCGCGCGGCATGCCGCATTTGTTCACGCACAGTTCCAGCACGGCGCGCTCGATATGGCGCACTTCTTCCATCTGGCCGCGCAGCGTGTCGCACAGCTTCTCGACCACCTTGGCGGTAAAGCGGATGCCCAGCAGTTCCTGCGAGATCGCTTCCTGCGCCTTGACGTAGGCTTTCGAGTTGTAGCCTTCCGGCGCCTTGCGCATCTTTTCGTACTGGGTCGAGATGACGTTGAATTTTTCCAGCGCGTTCTTTTTCAGTTGCGCCAGCTGTTCGCTCGAGAAGCCGGCCGCGCCGCCATTGGCGTCGCCGTCTTCCTCTTCCGCTTCTTCTTCCTCTTCCTCGTCGTCGCCATTGGCGGCGGCCGGCACGACCACGGCGGCTGGCGCCGGCGCATTGCTTTCGTTCAGGTCGACAAAGCCGTCGACCACTTCATCGACCTTGATTTCGTCGCGCGCGATTTTCTGCGACAGCGCGACGATTTCGCCAATGGTGGTCGGGCAGGCGGAAATCGCCTGGATCATGTCCTTCAGGCCGCCTTCGATGCGCTTGGCGATCTCGATCTCGCCTTCGCGCGTCAGCAGCGCCACGGCGCCCATTTCACGCATGTACATGCGCACCGGGTCGGTGGTACGGCCAAAGTCCGAGTCGACCGTCGACAGCGCGGTGGCGGCAGCCGCTTCCACTTCGTCGTCGCTGGTGACGGTGGCGACGTTGTCAGTCAACAACAGGCTTTCCGCGTCAGGGGCGCGTTCGTAGACGGCGATGCCCATGTCGTTGAAGGTAGCGATGATGCCTTCGATCGCTTCCGGATCGATAATGTTTTCCGGCAGTTGGTCATTGATCTCGGCATAGGTCAGGAAACCGCGTTCCTTGCCCATGTTGATCAGGCCAGTGATCTGTTTGCGGCGGCGTTCCAGGTCGGCAGCGGACGCTTCCGGATCGCCCAGCGCGTCGGCCACGCCGCCCTTGGCCTTGCGGTCGCGCGCTTTCGATACGGCTTTCAGTTCGGCCCGTTCGACCGCGTTCAGTGCCGCCACTTCGTCGTTTTCCGGCGTGAATTCGCTCGGCTTGCGGCCACGGCGGCCCGGCACCTTGACGGTCGGCAGGAAATAGTTCGAGGTATCGATCGCGGCCAGGGCATCGGCATCGGTGGTCTTGCTGACCGCCTGCGCACCGGTGATGATGGTCACGGGCGCCGGTTCGACCTTGGCGCGCACGACTTTCGAGCGGGCGGCCGTCACCACTTTATTGGTGGCGGCGCTTTCGCTGACCTTGCGTGGCGCGGCAGCCACTTTCACGTTTGGTGCGATCTTCACGCTCGGCACTTTCACGGCTGCGGTGTCGGCCGCGACGGCGTCAGCGACAGGCTCGGCGGCCGATTCGGCGGCAACCGCAGCCGGCGCTTCCACTGCGCCATCGAGCGGCGGCACCGCGGCCAGGCGCGAACGGCTCTTCTTGACGACGGTGACGACGGTCGGCGTGACAACGGTCGCTTCCGGATTCGCTTGCGCATTATCGATAAAGTACGATAGAGTCGTTTTCGGAACGGCTAATTGCGCGGACGCCGGGCGTGGCGCCTTGACGGACAACGTTAATGTTTTTGGCGTATTCTTCATGAGATATCTCTTAATGCGAGACCAGATGGTGTCGGCGCGAAGTGAATGATTCCACCTAAGCCTGCGAAACCGGACTCGATGGAGCGTATTGTTGCGGCTGCCGTCTAGCGGCAGCGGCGCCTGTCTATCGGAGCGTTCATAGCCCGCGCATCCGGCGGGGCGTCGGGCCGGACGGCGAGGCCGAAGCCGTATCAGATAAATAAGCGATGTACATTGCGGAATGAAAAAAAGCCCGTACCAGAACGGGCTTGAATCTGTTGTTGTTCAGCGTGTTGTTCAATCAAGACACAGCGGAGAGCAAGATGATGCATGGTTGCCGACAATTTGTATGAGACAAGCACACTATCTGCTGTCAAACATCGCAATATCAAGGCCTTCAACGCACCGCTCCGATCCCCTGCACATCTGCTCTGCCCCGTGAAAAACCCGGTGCAGTAATCAGCGCAAGCCGACATTATACACATTTCACGGTTTTTGCGCCTGCCTCTATTACTTCAATGCATGTCAAATGCCGTTCAAGTTGCCAAAAAAGACAATGCGTTCGCCTGTGGCGCGTGCTATGCTCCCCTTTTATAGCCTAACCAATGATGTCGATGACCAGCTCCACGCCAGACCAGCAAGCCACCACTCCTGACACGCAAGCGGACGCCGCAGCAGTTGCGCCAGAGGCCGCAGTATCAGCGCCAGTGGCCGCACCAGCGGCCCCTGCAGCGACTGCCGCACCGGCGCCGGCCGGCCTGACGGCGCGCGCGCTGCTCAAGCAGTTCCAGGAGCAATTCCCGCCATTCCGCGACTGCCTGCCCCTGTCGATCGGTATCGACAAGCAGATCCTGGCCCGCCTGCCGGACCTGGACCGCAAGCTGATGCGCACGGCGCTGGGCATCCATACGGGTTCCTTGCGCTACCTGCGCGTGATGGAAAAAGCCAAAGTGCGCTACGACCTCGACGGCACCGCCGGCGCGGAAGTGACGGCCACCCACCGCGAACACGCCACGCAGGTATTGCAGCAGCGCTTCAAGAAAGAAGCCGACCGCAAGAAAGCCGAGCGCGAAGCGGCCGCGGCCGAGGAAGCCAATCGCCTGCGCGCGGAAAAACTGAATCAGCTGACCGCGAAATTCTCGCGCAAAGGCTGATCCGGTTTCATGGACACCGCTTCCCCGCCGTCCGAACTGCCGCCGCCACCGTTGCCGCCCTACCAGGGCATCCGCATCGAGGACGTGCGGCTGGTGCGCACCGCTGACGAGGCCAGGGCTGCCATGGCCGCCCTGCTCGCCGCCGACGCGATCGGCTTCGATACCGAATCGAAGCCGACCTTCGTCAAGGGCGAGTCGTCCACCGGCCCGCACCTGATCCAGCTGGCAACCGATGACACCGCCTACCTGTTCCAGGTCGGCAGCACGGCCACGCCGGCACTGGCCGAGCTGAAAGCCATCCTCGAATCGGCCACCACGCTGAAGGTGGGCTTTGGCCTGTCCGACGACGTCAAGCGCCTGCGCAACAAGCTCGGCATCGCCCCGGCCGGCGTGCTCGATCTGTCGGTTGCCCTGCGTGGCGGCCAGCGCAACGACCTGGGCGCCAAGACAGCGGTGGCCAAGTTCTTTGGCCTGCATCTGCAAAAATCGAAAAAGATCTCGACCACCAACTGGGCCTCGTCGCGCCTGTCCGACAAGCAGATCCTGTATGCGGCCGACGATGCGCAGGTGGCGCTGCGCGTGTACCGCCGCTGGCTGCTTGAGGGCGGCAAGGTGGCGCCACAAAAAGCGCCCCGCGCCGCCAGCACCCCGCCTGCACCAGCCTGAGCCAGCGCGGCTGCGCGCCCGGCCGGCACGACTTTCTCTTCTCCATGCATAAAAACACTTCCACCGGCACCCATCCCGCAGCGATCGCCGCCGCCGAACAGGCGCTGGGACGCCGGCTTCCCGCATCATATGTGCAATGGTTGCTGGTCAATAATGGCCGGTCGCTGGGCGCCTTGAGCGTGTTTCCCGTCTACGATGCGGCCAATGCGCGCAAGACCTGGGAATCGATCGACCGCCACTATCGCGCAGACTGGCAGGAGTGGCTGGAGCATACGGGCAGCGATGGCGGCAGCTTGCTGCCGTTCGCGCAATTCGGTACCGGCGATTACTATTGCTTTGACTATGCGCAAAGCGGCGCGGCGGGGGAAGTCGTGGGGGAACCGGCCATCGTGCTGTGGTCGCACGAGACGGGCGACACCACCGCCGTGGCGGCGGATTTCACCGCGTTCCTGGCGCTGCCCGGCCGTCCGGGCTGAACGGCCATGGCCGGCAAAGCCGGAGCGCGCCAGGCTGCTGCGGCGATTCTTACTTGACGATACGCCAGGTCAACGGATAGCGGTAGACGACGCCACTGCTGGCCTTGACCGCAGCGATGATCGACAGGATCAGGTTGCCGAGCGCCACCAGCCAGAACATGAACAGGCCAATCAGCACGAACGACAGCACGAAGCACACGATATACCAGAGGATCAGGGTGATCTGGAAGTTCAGCGCCTCGCGTGCGTTTTCTGCCGAAAATTTATCCGCCTCATCTTTCTTGATCAGATAAATGATCAACGGCGCCACCCAGCTGGTGAACAGGCCGCCGATATGGGACAAAACGCCCAGGGTTGTATCCTGCTTGTGAATTACATCACTTTGCGAGCTTTCCATGCTTGATCCCATCGAGTTGTAGATACATCAATATAGCAGTAATATTGCTTTTTGGAATGGGACAAATCCGTTTTTACATCCCTTTTTGTCATTATTTTTTTATCTGCTTTTCTTGGAGCATTGCGCTGGCAGATAGTTCAGGCTATCGCGACGTGCATGATATTTTTTCTGCACAATTGACACAGTCGCAATTCCGACGCACAGTGTATGTCAGGCAAGCAAATCAGCACAGACAGGCGGCACGCATGCGGCAACAATTTTCCAGGCTTATCATCCTGCTGGTCGGCACGGCCAGCGCACTGGCGACGGCCGCTGCCGTGCCCGATACGCTGGAGCAGCGCATCAAGGCCTGCACGGCCTGCCATGCGCCAAAAGAACGGCATGACGCATTTTTCCCGCGCATTGCCGGCAAGCCGGCCGGCTATCTGTACAACCAGTTGCTCAACTTCCGCGACGGCCGGCGCCAGTATCCGATGATGACCTACATGGTCGAGCATTTGCCCGACGCCTACCTGCACGAGATCGCCGAATATTTTTCGCAGCAGCACCCGACCCCGCCGCCGGCCCAGGCCAGCGCTGCCGGCGCGGCCACGCTGGCGCGCGGCAGGCAACTGGTGCTGCAGGGCGACGCCAGCCAGAAAATTCCTGCCTGTATCGGCTGCCATGGCCAGCAGCTGGCCGGGGTGGCGCCGGCCATTCCGGGCCTGCTGGGCTTGCCGCGCGACTATATCAACGCCCAGTTCGGCGCCTGGAAAAATGGCGTGCGCCGCGCGCATGCGCCCGACTGCATGGCGCTGATCGCGCAGCGCCTGTCGGACGCCGACGTGGGCGCCATCTCGTCCTGGCTGGGCACCCAGGTGGCCGATGCCGGCGCCCGGCCCGCCGCCGGCATTGCCTTGCCGTTGCCGTTGCCGCTGCACTGCGGCAGCGTGCCCGGCTCCACGGCGCAGGTGGCACCATGAAAAAATGGCTGATCGCCACCGGCGTGCTGGTCGTGCTTGCCGGCGCGGGCGCGAAGGTGCTGCTGTGGCCGGCCGATGACCTGGGGCCGCCGGCCGCTGCCAGCAGCCTGGGCAGCGAACAGCTGATCGCGCGCGGCGCCTATCTGGCCAAAGCGGGCGACTGCATGGCCTGCCATACCACGCGCGGCGGGGTGCAGTATGCTGGCGGACGGGCGCTGCAGACGCCATTCGGCACGATCGTCTCGCCCAATATCACGCCGGACCGCGACACCGGCATCGGCAGCTGGACGGCAGCGGATTTCTGGCGCGCGCTGCACAACGGCAAATCAAAAGATGGCCGCCTGCTGTATCCGGCGTTTCCATACACCAATTACACGAAGGTCAGGCGCGAGGACAGCGACGCCCTGCATGCCTACTTCCAGAGCCTGCCGCCGCGCCGGCAGGCCAATGCGCCGCATGCGCTGCGCTTTCCGTACAACCAGCAAGTGGCGCTGGCCGCCTGGCGCGCGCTGTATTTCAGGCCGGCCGTCTACCAGAACGACCGCGCGCAAAGCATCGAATGGAACCGCGGCGCCTACCTGGTGCAGGGACTGGGACATTGCAGCGCCTGCCACAGCAGCCGCACCACGCTGGGCGGCAGCGAAGAGGGCCTGTCAGGCGGGCTGATTCCCGTGCTGGGCTGGTACGCGCCGTCGCTGACCTCGAACGCGGAAGCGGGCCTGGGCGACTGGGACACGGCGCAGATCGTCGAGCTGCTGCACACCGGCGTCTCGCCGCGCGCCACCGTGTTCGGGCCGATGGCCGAGGTGGTGCGGCAAAGCCTGCAGCACCTGGAGCGCGCGGACGTACAGGCGATGGCGGTGTACCTGAAAAGCCTGCCTGACACGGCGCCGCCAGCCAGGCCGGCGCCGCGCGACACCTCGGAAACGGCAACCCGGCAGCTGGCGCAGGGAGCCAGGCTGTATGAAACGCATTGCGCCAGCTGCCACCAGGCCGACGGCAAGGGCGTGCCGCCCGGCTACCCGCCGCTGGCCGGCAACCGGGCGCTGCTGACCGTGTCGCCGGTCAATGCGATCCGCATCGTGCTCAATGGCGGTTTTGCACCGGGCACGGCCGGCAACCCGCGCCCGTACGGCATGCCGCCGTTCGGCCCGGTGCTGGACGACAGCGAGGTGGCGGCCGTGGTCAGCCATTTGCGGGCCAGCTGGGGCAATGATGCGCCGGCGGTGTCGGCGCTGGAGGTAAACAAATACCGCAGCGTGCCGCTGGAGTAGGTCAGCCAACAATGGCGTCGAATTACGGTCCTGCGGAACTAATCCGACCTACGTTTGCGACCCGGACGTGCGTTTCGGGTAGGTCGGATTAGGCGCAAAGCGCCGTAATCCGACATCACCACGGCAAGCGTTATCAATGTTGTCGGATTACGCGCTTGCGCGCTAATCCGACCTACGCCCGTACCGACAAGTTAACGAAACTTGCTCTTGTGCCCGGTCTTCAGATCGAGCGCATAGCGCACGCCATTATCGGTCAGCATGACTTCGTCGGGCGGCTCTTCGCCGGCCAGCGCGCCGTCGATCAGCGGCAGGCCTTCGCCCTTGCGCAGCAGTTCGTCGCAGCGCTCATACACGTTCGGGCAGCCGGTCGAGGCCATCAGCGACTGCACGATTGCCACTTTCCAGGCATCGACGCCGCCGGCATTGAATTCGCAGATCAGATAACCGTGCGCGCCGCCAAACAGCTGCACCACCAGGCCGGGCAAGCCCTCGTCTTCGCCCTTGATCAGGGTCAGCAGCTGGTTTTCACCGGCCTTATTGATGGCTGGCAGGCGCTTTTCGATGGCCGCCTTGACGCGGCGCTTGATCAGCGCGTGGTCGACCGGCTCGTCTTCCCGGAAGCTCCAGATGCGCGCGCGGATCTGCGACTTCGAGTTGTAGGCGGCACGGGCAATGAATTGCCGGGACGAGCTTTGCACGATGGCGGTCGAGCCGGGTTTCATTTTTTCCTGTGGCTTGCCCTCGACCTTGTCGATCGCGGAGGCATAAATCCAGGATTGGCCCAGCAAGCTTTTTTCCTTGCCTTGTTTGATGGTGATAATCAGCATGTCATTCCAGTGGTCGTTCCATTTCAATACCGGCATGATACCTCATGCGTTCCTGTCGCCACAGCCTGCATTCTGTGCCCGCGGCAGCGCAGTCTGTCGCACCGCGCTACCCGGGGGCCGGCCGGCGGCCTACCATGCAGGCATACCATTGAACAGGGAGCAAGCATGATATCCACCACTTTCCAGGCCCGCCGCACCGCTACCGCCCTGCTGCTGGCCGCCAGCGTGCTGGCGTTGTCCACGCCGCTGGCGCCTGCCGCCGCCTCGCCGCTGGACTGGATCTCGGGCAGCAGCATCAAGGGCAGCGGCAAGCTGCAAAAGCAGGCGCGCGAGGTCGGCAATTTCAACGGCGTGGCGCTGAATGTGCCGGGCAACGTGGAACTGCGCATCGGCAATACGGAAGGCATCACCATCGAAACGGACGACAACATTTTGCCGCTGATCGAAACGGTGGTGGAAAATGGCACGCTGCGCATCCGTTCGACCAAGCGCAACAGCAATTTCCGCCAGACGGCCTTGACCATCGTGGTGCATGCGCGCCAGGTCGAGCGCGTCAGCGTGGGCGGCTCGGGCACCATCAATGCCGACGGTTTGCGTGGCGAGAAGCTGCGTTTCGACGTGGGCGGTTCGGGCTCGATCAATGCGGGCAAGCTCGATGCGCGCAGCGTGTCGGTGGCGATCGGCGGCAGCGGCAACTTCAAGGCCGGCGGCAAGACGGAGCAGCTGAGCGCGTCGATCGGCGGCTCGGGCAACATCGCGGCCGGCCGCCTGGCCGCCAGCAATGTGCAGGTGAGCATCGGCGGCTCCGGCGAGGCCGAAGTGTGGGCAAAAGACAACCTGGCCATCAGCATCGGCGGTTCGGGCGAAGTCAGTTATTACGGCGACCCGCAGATCAGCCGGAGCATGCAGCGCTCCAGCAGCATCAAGCGGCTGGGCACCAGCCCACAATAATAGAAAAGCCCGGATCGCGCCGGGCTTTTTTCATGCTGCGACGACAAAATCAGCGCACGGACTTGACCGGTTCACGGTCGATCTGCACCGTGTTGACGCTGTCGGTCAGCCAGATCTGGCCATCCTGGATCGTGCATTGCAACTGCATGTTGCGCTGCGCCAGCTTGCTCATGTCCTGCGCCGCTTCCGACGGCAGGTTGATCACGGTCAGGTTTTTTGCTCGTTCCAGCTTGTTGGCGATCTGTTTCCACCAGATGTGGCTGGTCGAACCGTAGCTGTAGACGATCACCTGTTCCGAACGGCCGCACGCCTTCAGGATGCGTTTTTCATCAGGCTGGCCCACTTCGATCCACAGCTGGATCGCGCCCGTCAGGTCTTTCTGCCACAGGTCCGGCTCTTCCGTGTCGAACAGGCCCTTGGTAAATGTCAGCGCCTCGTCGGCATGGATGGCGAACGCCAGCAGGCGCACCATCATGCGTTCGTCGGTTTCCGACGGGTGGCGGGCCAGGGTCAGCGCGTGGCCCTGGTAATAATTGCGGTCCATGTCGGCGATCTGCAGATCGGCTTTGAAGATTGTTGCTTTGAGTGCCATGGTGTCTGGGTCAGGAGTGGTTGGGTGGTGGGACGTATCAGCGGAAGACGACCGTCTTGTTGCCATTTTTCAGGATGCGGTGTTCGACGAACCATTTCACGGCGCGCGCCAGCACCACGCATTCGACGTCGCGGCCGATCGCGGTCAGCGTTTCGGCATCCATCGCATGGTCGACCCGCTCCACATCCTGCTCGATGATCGGGCCTTCGTCCAGGTCGCCGGTGACGAAATGGGCGGTCGCGCCGATCAGCTTGACGCCGCGGTGATGGGCCTGCGCATACGGCTTGGCGCCCTTGAAGCTGGGCAGGAAGGAATGGTGGATATTGATGGCGCGTCCGTCGAGCGCCTGGCACAGGCCGGGCGACAGGATCTGCATGTAGCGCGCCAGCACCACCAGGTCGATCTTGTGCGTGTTGAGCAGTTCGATGATCTTCGCTTCCTGCGCCAGCTTGGCCGATTCGGGCGCGCCAGCCACCAGCGGCAGGTGGTGGAACGGAATGTTATAGCTGGCCGCCAGCTGGTAGAACTCCATGTGGTTCGACACGATGGCGGGGATTTCCACGTCCAGCAGGCCGCTCTTGTAGCGGAACAGCAAGTCGTTCAGGCAATGGCCGATTTTCGACACCATCAGCATCACGCGCGGCTTGTAATGGGCGTCGTGCAGCTGAGCATTGAGCTGCATGGAGTCCGACAGGGCCGCGAAATCGGCGCGCAGCGCGGCATCGCTGACGGCCGCGTCTTCCAGCGCGAAATGCACGCGCATGAAGAACAGTTGCGACTCCTGGTCACCGAACTGGGCGGAATCAATGATGTTGCAGCCGTGTTCGGCCAGGAAGCCGGACACGCGATGGACGATGCCGCGCTGGTCCAGGCAGGACAGGGTCAGGATGTATTCGGGATGCGTCATGGTCGCGAAAAATGCAGATAAATTAGAAGGATCATACCGGGTTCAGGCATGCGCGCCGGCTACCGGCCGCGCTGCCGCGAGGCCGGTATTGTCGCACGGCTCGGCTCTCTTCCCTGCATTTTCCCGCCTTTGTGTTGACCGCTCCGATCGCGCAGCGATCCGACGCACGTTTGATCTGGCGCAAACCACGCTTTTTTTTGAGACAAAACATGCCCGGACATCGACAAAACCGCCACAGGCGTGGAACCTGGCGCCGTCCGCGGCGTCTATCCCTTTGCTTGTTTTGAAACGTGCATCCGGGATCCCGGATGTTTCCTGGACAGATAGACAGATTCTTATTGAGGTAGAACATGTTCACAAACAGTATCAGCCCCGCCTTGCAATCCCACCTGGAAGCCCAGTGCAACTTTGCCACGGAACTGTCGCGCAAGCTGTTCGAGACGGCGCAGCGCGTCAACGAACTGAACCTGCGCCTGTTGCAAGACCTGCTGCAGGAAATGACCACTGCCAACCAGCACATCCTGACGGCGCGCGACGCCGGCGACGCCATGATCACGGCAGCCAGCCATGTGCAGCCGGGCACCGACAAATTGCTCCGCTACCAGCAGCAGCTGTCCAACCTGCTGACCCACGGCTATGTCGAGATCAATCGTACGGCCGAAACACATGTGCCGGTGGCGAGCCGCACGGCCGTTGCCTACGCCGATGAACTGGTGCGCAAAACGGCCGAAGAAACCGAAAAGGCCACGCAACGCCAGCGTGAACTGATTCAAAAAATGCAGGTCAGCACCCACAGCGATGGCGCCGGCCGCCAGCGCGACCAGGGCGGACAGCCGGGGCAGGCGCACTGAGCGGCCCCACGCCCCCCCGTCGGCACAATGCACACAAAATCCACGCACAGAGCGCAAGGAGAGCGATATGGCTACGAATCAAAGCAATCAGCAAGGCAGCGAGCAGGGCAAAAGCACGGGCAGCAGCCAGAAGGCCGAGGCACAAGGCACCCAGAAGGGCAGCAGCAAGCGGGGCTTTGCCGCCATGAGCGAGGCGCAGCAGCGCGAAATTGCCAGCAAGGGTGGCCAGGCGGCGCACCAGAAAGGCACGGCGCACGAGTTCGACTCGGAAGAAGCGCGCCGCGCCGGACAGAAAGGCGGTGAAGCCGTCAGCCGTAACCGCGAGCACATGGCCGAAATCGGCCGCAAGGGCGGTGAAAGCCGCCAGTCGGCCCATCGCGACAATGAAAGCCGCGGTACCGCGTCGCGTAGCGGCATGGCCGACCAGGACAAGCCTGGCCGGCAAGGCAGCGGCAAGGGCAAACCGGACGACCAGGGCTGAACGCGCAGCGGCGGCCGCATTCGGATGGGGTACCCGCTGCGGCCGGCGCCGCAGTGTGGTACATTCTCGCCTCGACCGACCGCCCCTCCCTGTGCCCTGATGCCTTCCCTGAAATACCTGAGCGCTTATTCCGAGCAAACGCAATCGCAAGTACGGCAGCTGATCGCCGAAGACAAGCTGGGCGATGTGCTGAAGAAGCGCTATCCGCAGGCGCATGGGGTACGCAACGACAAGGCGCTGTATCAGTATGTGCAGGACCTGCGCAATGAATTCCTGCGCAATGCCGAGCCGATCAACAAGGTCACGTTCGACAGCAAGATCCATGTGATCCAGCATGCGCTGGGTCTGCACACCTCGATTTCGCGGGTGCAGGGCGGCAAGCTGAAAGCCAAGCACGAGATCCGCGTGGCCACCATGTTCAAGGAAGTGCCGCTGGAATTTTTGCGCATGATCGCCGTACACGAGCTGGCCCATGTGAAGGAAAAACAGCACGACAAGGCCTTCTATAAACTGTGCACGTATATGGAACCGCAGTATCACCAGTACGAATTCGATCTGCGCCTGTACCTCACCCAGCTCGACTTGTCAGGCCAGCGCCTGTGGACGTAAAAAAAGCCGCTGAGAGCGGCTTTTTTCCTGAAACACCGTCGCGTGTGCGTTGCGGCTGAGAAGTACCGCTGGGCGCAGGCTCAGCGAGCAGCGCCAGCCGCAAACCGAACCGCGCCGCAGGTTTGTCACGCGTTCTTGCGGCGGCGCATGAAACCCAGCAGTCCCAGGCCGGCCAGCAGCATGGCATAGGTGCCCGGCTCCGGCACGGCAGTAACGTTGAGATTGTCGACCTGATAGGTACGGAAGCCGCCTTCGGTCCACGACGCCGACACCAGGTTGCTGAAACCGTTGAAGGTATAGTCGTTGAAGGAATGGCTGCTGTTGACCGTGAAGTTCTGGCTGACGGTACCGCCGCCCGCCTTGACGCCCGTGAAGGTCACATTGAAACTGCCAGGCAGCACGCTGACGAAATTGGCCAGGCTGATCGAATTGAGCGAGAAGGCGGTGCCGTCGTCACGCGACAGCTTCGTGGTCGCCAGTGGCGTCGCCCCCAGGCCTGCCGAACCCGCATACGCGAAGTTTCCCTGTTCGGCCGAAACCAGCCAGCCGAAGCTGCTGTCAAAGTTATAGCCGCCTTCAGAATAGGTGTTGACCACGTTGAAGAAACTGCCCGACTCTTCCAGCGCGTCGAAGCCGATCACGGTGTTCTGAGCCTGGGCGCTGCCACCGATGATCAGGGTGGCAACGGCGGCCGTACGTAACAAAGTTAGTGTTTTCAAGATAAATCCTTTCGAGTGATGAAGTGGCAGGGATGTGGCTACTTGTAACAAACCGGAACTTTTATTGGGGAGCGCAACAGTCGCGCCCGCTGTTTGCCGGGGAGATCCTCGCTTTTGGACTTCTCCAGTAGATCACAACCATATTCAAAAATCATCTTTATTTTCAAAAGAACATGCTATCAAAGCAACTTTATGGGCATAATTTTATCAATAAGTTTGACGCTTTCGATTACTTTTCTCTTGCAGCAATAAAAAAGCCATGCACGCATGCATGGCTCGTTGAATGGCAGAACAAGAAACGTCAGAGCGCGCAGTCTTTCAGGCGCTGCACCAGCGCCGCCGGATCGGCATCGGCATTCAGGAAGCCGGCATGCTGCGGCCGGATAAAGCCCTGTTCGCGGCCATTGTCCACGAAGCTCAGCAGGCCATCATAAAAATGGTCGACGTTCAACAGACCGATCGGCTTGGCATGGATGCCCAGCTGGGCCCAGGTCAGCATCTCGAACAATTCTTCCAGCGTGCCATAACCGCCCGGCATGGCGATAAAGGCATCGGCCAGGCTGGCCATCATGGCCTTGCGCTCATGCATGTCCTTTACCACGAACTGGCGTGTCAGGCCCGTATGGCCCACTTCCCGCTCCACCAGCGCGGTCGGGATCACGCCCGTCACTTCGCCGCCCAGGCGCAGCACTTCATCGGCGATCACGCCCATCAGGCCCACATTGCCGCCGCCATATACGAGCGCGATATTTTCCGACACCAGCACGCGCGCCAGTTCGCGCGCCGCCACCGCATATTGGGGCGTGACGCCTGCATTGGCGCCACAGTACACACATAAAGCCTTGATCACAGCATCCCTTTATTTCTTCAGTTCATCAATAGCGGCCTCGACTTCGAGCCGCTCCTTGGCGTCGAGCGCCACGCACTCGGCCGCCTGTGCATACAGGCTCATCACTTCAGCCAGTTTTTTCTTCCCATCGAGCATCTGCAGGGCGCGCGCATATTCGCTGCGGGCCGATGCCGATGCGGGATTGAGCGCCAGCGCCGTCCTGAAATGCCGGTAGCCGTCCTCCTTGTCGGCGCCATAGCTGAGACCGCCAATCATGGCTCCCACCTTGTCGATGATTTCAGCATGATAAATGCCGAACGCGATATGCGCGTCGGCATGCAGCGGCGCCAGCGTCACGGTGCGGTTCAGGCTGTTGCGCACCTTGGCGCCCATGCCCTGGGCCAGCGCCTTGACCACCGAGATGCCGAGCGCATAGCGGCCCAGGCTGTAGGCATGCCAGTAGTAGCCGGCCGGATTGTCTGGCTGCTCGGCCTGCTGGCGCTCGCAGCGTTCGGCTACCTCCTCGAACAGCGCCAGCCTGGCGCCCTCGTCGAGCTCGAGGTGGGTGGCGTACATGCAGCTGGCCTTGTGCGCCACGCAATAGCCGGGCACGCCAACCGCCAGGCCCAGCCTGGCGGCGCGCTCGAAGTCGCCGGCGTGAAAGGCGATCCACGCCTGCACCAGCGCCGCCTGCTGCGGAAACGGCTCGGCATCGCCCGCGTGCAGGCGCGGCCAGGCCGCCGCCAGCGACGCGGGGGTATGCACATAAGCATCGTCAGGATACGGGAATTGTTTCCAAGCCATTGCGCGCCTCCTTCATGGTATCGGGCCGTCGGCCAGTTGTCCGCCGTTCTGCAGTGTAGTCACATATTCTTCCGACAGCTTACGGAACAGCAGATGGGTTTCATTGCGCAGATACGGGCCGATCAGCGACAGCACCTGGTAGCAGCCGCGCGCCAGCGCATCGGACATCGACTGCTGCTCGCTGTACTTGCGCGGATTGCGCACATATTCGTAGGACAGCCAGTAGGTGGCGACCACCACCATATTGGTCGCCATGGCGCCAATTTCCATGTCCGAGGCGACCAGCGACTGCTCGCTGCGCAGGTCTTCGCACAGCTGCGTCGCCACCTTGATCTTGTGCGCGAGGATCAGCTTGAAATGCAGTTCCAGCTTGCGGTTGCGCGACAGCAGGTCGTTCAGGTCGCGGTAGAAGAAGCGGTAGCGCCAGATCAGCTCGAACATCAGGTGCAGATACAGCCAGACATCCTCGATATTCGAACGGCGGCCGCTGGGCACGGTCAGTATGCGCTCGATCTCCGCCTCGAACTGCACGAAGATCGAATTGACGATGTCGTCCTTGTTGCGGAAGTGGTAGTACAGGTTGCCGGGAGAAATATTCATCTCTTCCGCAATCACGGTGGTCGTGATATTCGGTTCCCCAAACTCGTTAAACAGGCGTAGCGACAATTCCAGGATGCGTTCGCGGGTACGGCGTGGTGCTTTTTGTAGCATGGCGGGCAATCTCTCTTTGTTCTGCCCCAAGCATACCATTGAAGATAGCCGTGGCGAAACACCCCGCATCCGGCCAATGGCGGATTCAGGCAGGCGTTTTGCCACCCTTGCCGCGGCTGCCGGCAGGGGCGTCCTTTTTCTTGGCAGACACTTTTTTCACCGTCTTGCCGGCCGTGCCCGACAGCTCGGCCACCTGGCGGCTCAACTGCGCGACCTGCTCGCGCAAGGCCGCCAGTTCGGCCCGGGACGGCACGCCGATGGAAGCCAGCGCGCGCGCCACGCGCTCTTCGAACACCTGCTCCAGCCGGTCGCGCGCCGCGGCACCCGCCAGCGGCACCACCTTGTCGTCCGGCAGCGCAGCCGGTGCGCCATCCTGCGCCAGCCGCGCCAGCAGGGTGCGGCCGCTCTGGCCACCCTGTCCACCCTCCTCCTGCGCGCGCGCAAACGCGCCCAGGCTGGCCTGCCAGATCTGCCGGGCCGAGGCGCGCATGGCGTCCGGCGCCGCATGGTCGTCCAGGGCCTGTTTCATTTTTTTCGTCATTGCCAGCTCCGTGTGATAAGGGCGTAACCGTGTCAGGCGGCGGCCTGCACCGGCCCGTGCAAGAGGCCATGCAGGCGGAAGCCTTCGCGGATATTTTCGCGCAGCACGGCGCCCTTCCACGGTTTGGTATAGAAGCGGTCGACGGCGCCGCGGTTGATCGCCGCCATGATCGGCGTCAGGTCGGCATAGGCCGACAGCATGATGCGGAAGGTATCGGGACACAGGTGCTTGACGCGTTCCATGAATTCGGTGCCGCTCATGGCCGGCATGCACTGGTCGCACAGGATCACCTGCACCTTGTGGCGCGCCAGGATGTCGAAGCCTTCGGCGGCCGTCTGCGCCGTCAGGATGCGATAGCCGTCCTGCGCCAGGAAGTCGCTCAGCACGTCGAGCATGAATACATCGTCGTCGACGATCAACAGCGTCTGCTGCTCTTCGCTGCCCATTTCGCGCGGTGCCTGCAGCAGCTTGCCACCCATCAGCATCTGCTCGAATTCTTCCTGCGGTACGGGGCGGCTGAAATAATAGCCCTGCATTTCATCGCAGCCGTGGCGGCGCAGATAGGCCAGCTGGGCATCGTTTTCCACCCCTTCGGCGATCACCTGCAACTTCATGCTGTGCGCCATGCTGATAATCGCCAGCACGATGGCCGCATCGTCCGGGTTGCTGGTCACTTCGCGCACAAACGCGATATCGATCTTCAGCTTGTCGATCGGGAAGCGTTTCAGATACGCCAGGCTGGAATAGCCGGTGCCGAAGTCGTCGATCGAAATCTGGATGCCCAGCGCCTTGAGGTTGCGCAGCACCGAGATGGTTTCCTCCGCATTCGACATCAAAGAGCTTTCCGTCAGTTCCAGCTCCAGCAGATCGGGCGCGATATCGTGCTTGCGGATCGCGCGCAGCACTTCTTCCTCGAGACCGCCGACAAAAAACTGGATACCCGACACATTGACCGACAAGTGCACCGGGCCGATGCTGCTGGCGCACCAGTCGGCGATCTTGCGGCAAGCCTGGTCGAGTACCCAGTTACCGACCCGCACGATCAGGCCGGTTTCCTCCAGCAGCGGAATGAAGACGGCCGGCGATACCATGCCGTGGCCCGGACGCTTCCAGCGTATCAGCACTTCGGCGCCGCTGACGCGGCCCGTCACGATATGCACCTTGGGCTGAAAGTACAGCACGAATTCTTCGTTGTCGATGGCGCGCCGCAACGCGTTTTCCATGTCCAGGCGGGCCATCGACTGGGCATTCATTTCCGCCGTGAAGAAGCGGAAGGCGTCGCGTCCTGCTTCCTTGGCGCGGTACATGGCCGTATCGGCGTACTGGATCAGGGTGTCGGCGTCCTTCGCATCATCGGGATAGACGGCAATGCCGATGCTGGCCGTGACCGTCACTTCATGGCCGTGCAGGTCGAACGGTTTGCGCATCGCTTCGCGGATCTTGTCGACCACCGCCACCGAATGCTGGGCGCCGTCGGGCAGGATCAGGATGGCGGCAAATTCGTCGCCGCCGAAGCGGCCGATGGTGTCGCGCACGCGCAGGGAGTCGACCAGGCGGCTTGAAAACTGGCGCAGCAGCTCGTCGCCGATGGTGTGGCCCAGCGTGTCATTGACGTTCTTGAAGCGGTCCACGTCGAGAAACAGCACTGCCACCGACCACTGGTGCTCCTGCGCCTGCCCCAGCGCATGGGCCAGCGAATCATAGAACTGGCTGCGGTTCGGCAATCCCGTGAGGGTATCGAAATGCGCGAGTTTCAGCAGCCGCTGCTCGGCTTCCTTGCGCTCGGTGATATCGCGCGCCACGGCCACCAGGATCCAGCTCTGGCCCGAACGCAGCGTGCGCCGCTGCACTTCGACCGACAGCTGCGAGCCGTCCTTGCGGTGCAGCTGGAGTTCAGCCATCGGCGCGCCCTGGTCGCCGGCCAGCAGCTTGTCATACAGCTCTTCGAGCTGCGACTGGCCGTCGCGCGCGCGGCCTGGCCCCACCTGCAGAAAATCTTCACGCTCGAAGCCCAGCATGCGGCAGGCCGTCTGGTTGACGTCGACAAAGCACATGCCGGCGCGGTCGACCAGGAAAATGGCGTCGGCGGTGGCGTCCATCGCCAGGCGGAAGCGACGCAGGTCTTCATCGAGGCGGATGCGGGCCGCCATGTCCAGCGTCAGCTGTTCGTGGTGGCGCTTGATTTCGTCGTACAGCAGCAGGTTGTCATAGGCCACGGCGATCTGCGCCGCCACCGTGGCGGCGACGCGTTCGTCGACTTCCGAAAACTCGTGCACGCCCAGTTTGTCGACCAGGTACAGCCAGCCATGCACGCGTTCGCGCGAGGCGATGGCCACGCCGAGAAAGGAATGCACGGACGGATGGCTGGCCGGCAGTCCCAGCGCGGTGGGGTCGCCTTTCAGGCCGTTGACACGGTGCGGCTGGTGCTGGGTCAGGAGGCGGTTCAGGATACCCACGCGCGGCGCACTGGCGATCTGTTCGATGTTGCGTTCGGTGCCGCACGAGGAAAAATAACTGAGCTTGTCGGCGCCGTCTTCCAGCACGCCGATACAGGCGTAGCGGGCCACGCAGATGTTTTGCGCCACCTTGCAGCCCGCCTCGATCAGCGCATGCGGATCGCGGTAGGCAGCCAGGTCCATGCCCAGTTCGATCAGGGCCGTCAGGCGCAGGCTGACCGCCTGCAGGCTCGACAGCGAGCGCGACAGGCGCTCGGTCATGATCGCCAGGTCTTCCGGCATGGGCGCCGCGCCGTCGCCCTGCCCTGCCAGCTGCGAAATCTGCTGGCTGCTCGATTCAAGTTCGTCGAGGCAGCCGCTGACGTGCTGCTCGATGCCGGCCAGCTTGCCCGCATCGGGCGCCGCGCCGGCATGCGCGCTGGCCGGCGGCGCCGGCGCCACCAGGCCCAGCGCTTCATTCACGGTGCGCACGATCACGTCCGGGTCCGACGGCTTGGGCAGGACCCAGCGCACGCCGCAGGCCTGGGCCAGCAGGATGGCTTCCTGTTCGCGGTAGGTGGCCGTGTAAAAAATGATGGGCACCTCGGCCAGCACGGGGTTTTCATGCACGCGCGTGACGAATTCGTAGCCATCCATATTGGGCATCAGGATGTCGGAGATGATCAGGTCCGGGCGCTCGGTACGCATCAGTTCCAGGCCTTCGACTCCGTCGGCCGCTTCCAGCAGGCGGTGGCCGCTGTAGCCGAGCAAGGCTGTCAGGAACTCGCGGTTCAGTACATGATCGTCAACGATCAGGATAGTGGAGATGTCGTTTTTAGCTGGCGTCGACGGCGCCCCGGGTAAAAAAGATTCTAGCTCCGCCACGAACAGGTCCGGCTCGATCGGTTTGCCGATATAGCCGTTGAAACCGGCTTCGAGCAGGCGCTCGCGGTCGCCCACCATGGCCAGCGCGGTGACGGCCAGCGCCGGGATCGTGCGCAGCGCCGGGTCCTTCTTCAGTTCGGCTACCACGCCATAGCCATCGAGCTTGGGCAGATGGACGTCGCAAATGATCAGGTCGGGCAATTCGCTGCGCGCCATGCGCACGCCCTCTTCGCCGTCATAGGCGGCCAGCGGCGTATAGCCGAAGGCGCGCAGCAGATACACCATCAATTCCATGTTGGTGGCGTTATCTTCAATAATCAGGATACGTGCGGACAATTAGCACTCCCACCTAAAATAAACTTGCACTATCGATTTCACTATTAATACCCGTTGCCGGCCCTGCCGTCCGTGCGCTCCCGCGCACAGCCTGCGCTTGCCCTGCATGACAATCCTACAATAGGCTGGCGACATGCTCAGTATAAATCGGCGGGCACCGGTTTCACCACACTCCAGTACGGCTGGCGGCCCGCGCATGCGCCGGTTGACCGGCACCAGCTTAAACCACGGGGCCGGTTCCAGACAGCATTTTGTGGGGGAAAGCTCTTAAACACAGGCAACAAATCACGTCAAAAACGACACTGTTGACAGCCTGCCAAAACAGCCAGCAACTCAGCCGTATTGATGAGCAAAAGCCGCTGTGCCGACTTCGGAAACGATAGTGATTTCCGACAAGACTTGCTGCAGCACCCGCGGGTCGGCAGCCAGCGCCACATGGCCGACCCCGCCGAGCGCGATATTGGTTGCGCCAGGCAGGTGCGACGACGCCTGCGGGGCGACGATATTGTCGTGATGCGACCAGATCGAGGTGAACAACGCCCGCAGCTGCGGCGTCTCGTCCGCATCGAGCTGCGCCAGCCAGCCGTTCGGCTTGCCGCCGGGACGGCTCATCTGGCGCGCATTGCGTCCCACGGCGAGATTCGCCAGCGCCGTGCCGTGATGGGGCGTGCCCAGCGTGATCACGCGTGCCACCTGCCGCAGCCCGTGCCGGCGCAGAAAGGCGCGCGCCACCAGGCCGCCCATGCTGTGCGCGACGATGATCACCTGCCGCGCGCCCGTTTGCGCCAGCAGCGCATCGACCGCTTGCGCCACCAGCGGCACGAAGTCGTCGATGCCGGCATTGACCGGCTCCAGGTCGACCGCGCCATGCACGATGCCCGCTTGCGCCAGCCGGCGGCTCAACGGCGCCCAGAAGCCGCGATTGCATACATAGCCGTGGACCAGCAGCACCGGCAAGGCGCCCGGAGTCGCCTCCGCCACGGGACTGAGGCGCGGGCGCAGCATGCCCCACGACGAGGTGCGCAGGTTGGCGCCAACTTCGCCAAAGAACAGCCGCGCCGCACCCGCCGCTGTCAGGCCATGCGGCGCCGGAGCGCAGCCAAAGCGCCGGCTATGCCAGAAATTGCGCCCCACGATCAGCGCACGCACCAGCAGCAGCGCGGCCAGTGCCAGCAGCAGCGCCAGTGCGCCCGGACGCACGCCCGCCTGCAGCAGCAGCCATGCCACGCCCAGCACTGCCAGCAGCTGCAGCAGCATCAGCCAGCGCAGGGCGCGCGCGATCATGCGTCCACCCTGAAGCCGGGCGCCGGCTTGCCCGTCAGTTCCGCGGCCAGGCTGCTGGCCAGGCGCGCGGCCAGCGCATACACGGACAGCTGTGGATTGGCGCCGATCGAGGTGGGAAACAGCGAGCCGTCGTGCACCGACAGATTGCGCACGCCCCGGTAGCGGCCGCTGGCATCGGTCACGCCCAGGCGCGCCTCGTCCGACATCGCGCAGCCGCCCATCACATGCGCCGACACCACGCGCGCCAGCAGCGCCTGGTAGGGCAACGCATCGATGGCCTCGCGCGCCCTTCCCCATGACGTGTAGTGGCGCGCCATTTCATGCACGGGATAGACGCTGCGCGCGCCGGCGGCAAACTGGATCTCGGCCATCGACAGCAGCGCGCGGCGCACGCCGTCCCAGATGAATGGCGTGAGCGGATAATCGAGCACCGGCGCGCCGCTGGCGTCGATGGCGACCGTGCCGCCCGCCGCGTCCTCGTGAAAGCCGTCGCGCAGCAGCGCCAGCAGGCCGTGCACGTGCGGGAACTGGCGCATGGTCTCGGCATGCGCGTCGCCAAAGCCGCCCATGGTGGTGGCCATCAGCAGCGGATGCAGGGGCGGCGCTTCGAGCTTGTAGCCGATCGGCCCGTCGATGGCCTGGGTCGACAGGAAGTGGTCGGAATAAATCGTTTGCGGCGCGCCCGCATAGGCGTCGACGCGCTGCGCGAACAGCGCGGCCGAAATCACGGTCGGATGCAGAAAGGTGCGCCGGCCCAGCAGCTTGTGCGGATCGGGCGCGTTCGAGCGCAGCAGCAGGGCCGGCGTATTGATCGCGCCGCCGGCCAGCACATAGTGCCTGGCCCTGAGCGTGAGCACCACGCCGGTCGGCGCCAGCCCCGCCGCATCGAGCGCCGTCACCTGCAGGTCCCTGATGCGCTCGCCGTCGAAAATGAAACGTTCTGCACGCGCATGCGTGACCAGGCCCGCACCCAGGGAGAGCGCCGACGGAATCGTGGTGACCAGCATCGACTGCTTGGCGTTGGTGGGACAGCCCATGCCGCAGTAGCCGAGATTCCAGCAGCCGTTCACATTGCGCCGGATGGCGGCAGTCGGAATGCCCAGCTGACGCGCGCCACGCCGTAACAAATCGTTGTTTTCATTCGGCGGCACCGGCCAGTCACTGACATGCAGGCGCTGCTCGACCAGCGCGAACCATGGCGCCATCGCTTCCACCGTATAGCCGGCCAGCCCATGGTGGCTGCGCCAGTGCGCCAGCGTGCCGGGCGGCGTGCGAAAGCTCGAGGTCCAGTTGACGGTGGTCGAGCCGCCCACGGCGCGCCCCTGCAGGATATTGATCGCCTTGTCGCGCGTCTTGCGCGCGGCCGATTCCTGGTACAGCGCCGGGTAGGCGTCGGCTTCGCGCATCTTGAAATCCCTGGACGACGGCAGGCCGCCTTCCTCCACGATCAGCACCTGCAAACCGGCCAGCGCCAGCAGTTCGGCCGTGATGCCGCCGCCGGCGCCGCTGCCGATAATCACCACGTCCGCTTCCATGGTGCGGCCAGTGCGCAAGGTGGCGGCGTCGGTGACCTGCCAGCCGGCGGCCAGGCCCGCAGCGATCGGATCGGGTATCGGAGAACTCATGGACGCGCTTTCATGACAGTTCGGCCAGCGGCCCCGGATAGCCGATGGCGGCCCAGCTGGCGCTGTCGCCATACCAGGCGCCGAGGATCAGGTCATGCAGCGCCAGGTAGGCCGTCTGCAAGGTGGCCAGCCGGTTCAGGCGCCAGCCTTGCAGAAAGGCCGCCACCTGGCCCGGATCGGCTTGGCCCCAGCCGCCTTTGACCCCGGCAACAAAGCGGCGCGCGGGCGCCAGCGCCAGCAGGCCGAACAGGTCCCGCACCTCGCCCTGCTGCGCCAGTGGCAGGCCGAGGATGGCGGTGCGTACGCCATCGATGGCGCGCGCCAGTGGTGCGATGCCGGGCGGCAAGGCGCTGCCCAGCATGACCGGCACGATGGCGGACAATGCCGCGCGCGCTTCGCCGTCCAGCACGAAGCGCTGCGCCGGCGTCGCCGTGCCCACCACGCGCCAGACTGCGCCACCGGCCGCCAGCGTGCAGGCGCCAAGCAAACCCAACTTGAAAAACGATCTGCGCCGCATCACCACCCGTCCCCTCTTGAGCATCTGTTTTGAGCGCCAGTGTACGTCAAGGGCATGGGTACCTGCGCGCAAAAACTAGAGTGGCCAGTCTAACTGCGCCAGCGCAGCAGCATGGCCAGCAGCGCCGCCGCCATGCCGCCGAGCGCAATCGCCGGCAGTCCCCAGCCGGCGATCAGCGCGCCACCCAGCATGCCGCCGGCGGCCGTGCCCAGGTTGAACGCGGCGATATTCAGGCCGGCGGCCACCGCTTCCAGCCCCGGCCTGTGCTGCCGCGCCAGCGCCAGCAGGCGCATGGTGGAGAGGGTCACGATGGCAAAGAACAGCAGGCCCAGGCAGCCGCACAGCACCAGCATTGCCAGCGCCTGCGTACGCAGCAGATGGCAGCCCAGCAAAGTGGCGGCCAGTGCGCCAAGCGCCAGCAGGGTCGCGCCGCGCGCCCGCGCGCCATCGGCAAGGCGGCCGCCCAGCAGATTGCCGCCGATCGCACACACGCCAAAGGCCAGCATGGCGGCGCCGAGCCAGTTGGCGCCCAGCCCGCTCACCTGCAGCAGGTAGGGCGAGATATAGGTGAAAAAGCTGAAGGTGGCCACGCTGACCAGCGCCGCCACGCCGGCGGCCAGCAGCAAGGCCGGCTGCAGCAGCGCGCGCAGGCTGCCCAGCGCGCCGGCAGCCTGCGCCGGGCGCGCCACCGGCATGGCCCACAGCAGGCCCGCGCCGCCGGCCAGGGCCAGCACCGCGATGGCGGCAAACACGACGCGCCACGACCAGATCGCGCCCAGCCAGGTGCCCAGCGGCACGCCGGCGGCCAGCGCCAGGGTCAGTCCCAGCCAGACGATGGACAACGCCCGGCCCGCGCGCGCCGGCACCACCAGGCTGGTAGCCGCATGCGAGGCCACCGCCATGAAGACGCCATGCGCCAGGCCAACGCCAAAGCGCACCAGCAGCAGCGCCGGCAAGGCAGGCGCGGCTGCCATCGCCAGGTTGCCCAGCGCCAGCACGGCCATGCTGCCCGCCAGCACCCGCTGCTGCGGCCAGCGCGCCAGCATGGCGGTCAGCACCGGCGCGCCGATGGCCGCGCCCAGTGCATAGGCGGCAATCGCGCCGCCGGTGGCGGCCACGCTGGCGTGCAGGTCGCGCGCCATGCCGGACAACAGGCCGGCGGCGATAAATTCGGACAAACCAAATGCAAAGCTGCACAGCGACAGCAGATAGATGGCGGCCGGCAGCGGCGGCCGGCGAACGGAAATGGATGCCATGGGGTTCCTTGCAAGCTGAAACCACCATGCTGGCGCCAGCAGCGCCATCTGTAAAATATCTTGTTTGTCTCGGATTGAGACCTTGAAAGTATCAGTTTGAAACGGCCGATGCGCGCAGCTGCGCCAGCAGCCGCTCGCGCACGGGCGACACCTGGCGCGCATTCCACGCCATGTACAGGTCTAGCTGGCGCAGTGACAGCGGCGCGTCGGTGATCAAGGGCAGCATGACGGCGCCGTGCGGCAGCGACATGGCCAGGCTGGCCGGCAGCAGCGCCACGCCAAAGCCGGCGGCCACCAGGCCGATGACCGTCTGCAGGCGGCGCGCCTGCTGCGCCACGTCCGGCACGAAACCGGCATGAAGGCACAGGCCGGTCAGCTGGTCGTGAAAGCCCTGTCCCAGCGCGCGCGGCGAGGCAACAAAATCATCGTCCTTCAGCGCCGCCAGCGCTACCGACGCCTGCCCCGCCAGCCGGTGCGTGGCCGGCAGGGCCGCCATGATGGCTTCGCCCGACAAGCGCTCGAACGCCAGGGCGGGCGTACTACGCCCCGGCGCGCGCACAATGCCGATATCGAGCTCGCCCGCTTCCAGTGCGTCCACCAGTTCCTGGGTCGACGCTTCGCGCAGGCTCAGGTGCACGGCCGGCGCATCGCTGCGGAACTGGCGCAGCGCGGCCAGCACGTGCGCATACGGCGTGATCTGGATAAACCCCAGGCGCAAGTGGCCGGCGCTGCCCTGCGCCACGCGCCGCGTCTCGGCCACACCCTCGTCGAGCGCAGCGAGCACCCCGCGTGCGGTGGACAGGAATGCCGTGCCGGCCGGCGTCAGGCTGACCTTGCGGTTGCTGCGCTCGAATACGGGATAGCCCAGCAGGTCTTCGAGCCGGATGATGGCCTGCGACAGCGGCGGCTGCGCCATGTGCAGCCGTTCGGCGGCGCGGCGGAAGTTGAGCTCTTCCGCCACGGCGATAAACTGGCGCAGCAGTCGCGTCTCGATCATGGTTACTTTTTCGCGGCAGCGAGGATATGGCGCGCGATGCCGCGCAGGATATTGACTTCTTCCGTCTCCAGCCCCGTGCGCGAAAACAGGCGCTTCAAGCGCGGCATCAGCTTTTTCGGATTGCCGGCGTCGAGGAAATCGATCGCCACCAGCGCCTGTTCCAGGTGCGCATACATGCCGTCGACCTGCGCCAGGCTGGCCGCGTCGCCATGAAAACCGATGGGACTTGCCGCCTGCGCATCGCCGAGGGCCGCCACCCGGCATTCATAGGCAATCACCTGCGCCGCCTGCGACAGGTTCAGCGACGAATAAGCGGGATTGGCCGGAATATTGATCAGCACGTTGCACTGCTCGACGATCTCGTTGGGCAGGCCGAAACGCTCGTTACCGAAAATGACAGCCGCGTGCAGCTCGCCGCCGGCCGCCAGCTGCGCGGCAATCGCGCGCGGCGCGGTGACGGGCGGCGAAAACTCGCGCAGGCGGGCCGACACGGCGGCGGCGTAGTTGCAGCCTTCCAACGCTTCGGCGATCGAGCCGACGATGCGCGCGCCGGCCAGGATATCCTGCGCGCCGCTGGCAAAGGCCACCGCTTCCGGGTCCGTCAGGGCGTCCGCAAAGCGCGGGTTGACCAGCACCAGGTCGGAAAAGCCCATCGTCTTCATGGCCCGCGCGACGGCGCCGATATTGCCGGAACGGCTGGTCTCGACCAGGATAAATCGGAGGCGTTTGAAAAGAGACGTATTGATTTCGGGCAGATTCATTTAAAATAGCGCCATTGCGCGGTATCGATACAGGAAATGTCGGGACGACGTCACAAAACGCTGACGCCAGGCCGGGATTTTAACCACTTCGCCACCGCTTTGCTCTTTAATTCATTCTTGCACTCCTGCGCTCCAGTACAAACCGGTACTGCCGGGCGCTCGCGTGCTTTTAACGGAAGCTCACATGCACCCAATGCTCAACACGGCCATCAAGGCCGCCCGCCGCGCCGCCACCGTCATCAACCGCGCATCGTTCGACCTCGACCGCGTCGTCGTCACGGAAAAACAACATAACGATTTCGTCACCGATGTCGACCAGGCGGCCGAACAGGCCATCATCGAGGTGCTGTCCAAAGCCTACCCGGACCACGCGTTCCTGGGTGAGGAATCGGGCGCTTCCGCCAACTCGCACGACGAGAATGAATTTCAGTGGATCATCGACCCGATCGATGGCACCAGCAACTTCATCCACGGCTTCCCGCAATATTGCGTCTCGATCGCGCTGGCCCAGCGCGGCGTCGTCACGCAAGCCGTCATCTATGATCCCGTGCGCAACGACCTGTTTACCGCCAGCAAAGGCGCCGGCGCCTTCCTCAACGAAAAACGCATCCGCGTCACCAAGCTCGACCGCGTTGCCAACGCCATGCTGGGCACCGGCCATGGCGCAGGCCCGCGCGCGCTCGACGAATACCTGAAAATGTACGCCATCATGGGCGAACGCAGCCAGGGCGTGCGCAGCGCCGGCTCGGCCGTGCTGGACCTGGCCTACGTCGCTTGCGGCCGCCTGGACGGCTTCTACCAGAAAGGCCTGAAACCTTGGGATATCGCCGCCGGCGCGCTGATGATCACCGAGTCGGGCGGCATTGTCGGTGAATTTTCCGGCGAATCGGACTACCTGTACAAGGGCGACGTGATCGCCGCCAGCCCGAAAGTGTTCGGCCAGATGGTCAGCCTGCTGGCGCCGTTTGCCTGATCAACATCTTGCCGATGTAAAAAAAGCTGCCGGGTTGCCCTGGCAGCTTTTTTTTCGCCTGCATGACTGAGCGTATCAGTCGGTGACGGTGTACGACGCCGTGGTAATCACGCCGGATGGGGTCCTGACCGTTACGGTCAAGGCACCGCTGCGTGCGGTGTTGACCTTGCAAACGCCGGCTTCCTGAGTCACATCGCTGACCATCTGGATCGGATAGATCCAGCCGGCCGCACTGGGCTGTTCCGTATTGGGCACAATGAAACTGCTGCCGTTGATGATAGCGCCATTGGTGGTCGAAAAGCTGATCGTGGTGCCGGCTGGCAGCAGATTGCCTGGCAAGTCCACCGTCAAGCCTGTCACCTTGGCTGTGTTCATGGCAAATACGGTGGGGTTAGTGTCACGAATGGCAAGCCGGAAGGTATGGATCTTGTTCTCGAACGCCGTACCATTGACGCACTCATCAAGCACAATCGGCGCCGCATCGAGCGGCGTAATGCGCGCGTCGCTGCCCGACAGCACCTGCACCAGCGCCTTGCGTACATGTACTGTATTGGCTGCCGTGGTATTGACGCTCGATGCGCCTTTCAGTACGCCATTGTACTGTTCGTCACCGGTCAGGTCCCACCGGCCGTTGCCATTCGAGTCAATATACGGCTCGCCGCTGACACGCGAAGTATTGCCTGCACTGTAGGCATCATTAATATAATTGGCGTTGGCGGCAGTAATGGCGCGGTCGTTACGGAACGGCTCGCCCAGGTCGGTATAAGTCTCGCCCGTTTCAAACAGATTATTACCATTTGCATCGACAAAACTTTCTTCACCGAGTGCATACGCGAAGATCGTCACGCGGCCATCGGCTGGACGAGGATTGCCAGCGCAGAAGCGTACGCTGCACGAGCCAGGCGTGCCTTTCTGGGTAATCACGGTGCCGTCGGTCAGCGTGGTATTTTCCAGACCGGTCAGGCAGGACGCGTCGATGGTACCGCCTTCGGCCGTGAAGCTGACTGCCGTGCCGTCCGGCACCGGATTATGGAAATGATCGCCGAGGCGCGCCGTAATGAGCGCACCAGCAGGCGCCGGGCAACCGGCAAAATTGGCACCTTCCGTATTGAACATCGAACTGCTGAGCGTGAAGCTGTTTTGCTCGGGAATGCCGGTCGACACCACCAGCTGGTCCGACACGGTCGACAGGCTGGTGTCACGCAGACGGGCCGTGACGCGAATCGGCGTGTTGACCGTACCGGACGCCACTGTGGTGCTGACGCTGCCGTCGGCGGCGCTGGTCGATTGCGCAGGATTGACGGTGAGGCCACCAGCCGTGCTGTCGAGCGCAAAGTCGACGATATGGCCACCAACCGGATTGCCGTTCTTGTCGCGCACCTTGAAAGTAACGACAGACGACTCCTGCCTACCTGCGCCGCCCGTGCCTTTCAGGGCGATATTTTGCGGCAGTGCCGATACGAAACCGATCTGGCCGGCACTGGCCGGCTGCACCGCCAGATTGCCAGTCTGAGTAATGGTCGTGCCGTTAAACACGATGCTGGCCGTGATGACATCGGCCGCGCCACAGCCTTTGTCGATATACGAAGTGCTGGCTACGCCATTGACTGTGCTGACAGGGCTGCTGATGCTGGCCTTGCCTGCGGTCGCGCATGGCGAACTGAAGGTTACCGACTGGACCGGTGCGTAAGCGGCGGCGCCATTCATGACGGTTACGCTCAGGCCGGCCGTGCCGCCAGCGGCCAGCGTCGCGGGGGACGCTGTCACTGGCGTCAGGGCCAGGGTCGGGAATACCACGCTGTAATTGGTGGTCGAGGTCAGCACGGCGCCATTGACCAGGGCACTGGCGGTCAGCATAAATGCACCGCTCTGCGTGCCGGCGCCAATGACGATATTGGCCACGCCAAAGGCATCGGTGAGCGCGCTGGCCGAACCCGGCGTAAAGGTTGCCGTCTTGTCGCTGCTCGTCAGGCTCAGCAGGATGTTGGGCAATACCGCGCCACTGCCGTCCTTGACCACCGCCTGCAGCGTTGCCGTACTGGCGGACCCGACCGCCATGGTGGCCTTGCCATCGGCGTCCTTCAGCGCCAGCACCAGCGTCGCCGGCGCAGGCGTTACCGGTGTTACCGGTGTCACGGGAGTCACCGGCGTGACCGGCGTTGCCACGCAGCCAGGCAAGGTAGACGGGCGGGTCGGATCGAGGCTGGCGCAGTCGCTGGTATCGGACGCGCCGCCACCGCCGCAACCGGCCAGCAGGACGGCCGCACTGCCCGCTGCCAGATAATGCGCCCAGCGTGCCGGCGTACTGCTACTGCGAATATCAAACATGCACTTCTCCCTGTTGTTTTTCATATTGCGATGACGATGTTGTTGTTAAATGATAGTGAGCAGACATCAGCCCGACGCCAGCGCCGCGCGCACCAGTTGCAGGTTGTTGCGCGCCAGCCGGACGTCGCCGCCCAGCGCGACCGCCCGCTGCAGCGTGCTGGCCGCCTTTAAAAGCTGTCCTTGCAGGTAATACACATAACCGAGATTGCCCAGCGGTTGCGCCGACTGCGGGTACTCTTCTGCCAGTTCCCGCAACGCCGTGGCAGCCTGCTCCAGCCGTCCGGCACGCGCATCGAGCACGGCCAGCGCATTGCGCGCAGCGAGCTGGCGCGGCTCCAGCGCGAGCGAGGCGCGCCAGGCTTCTTCGGCTAGCTGCAACTGACCACGCCGCTGGTAGAACTTGCCCAGTTCAAACCAAGTCGCGGCGCTCTGGCCCGGCGAATTGTCGATGCGCTGTACCGGCTCCACGGACCACGCTGGCAGCGCCGGAGGCGAGGCACAGCCTTGCAGAAGGCACGCCGATGCCAGTGCGACGGCCAGCCTGGATGGGAGCAGGATCGGCATGAAATCAGTTGCCGTTCATGGCAGGCAGCAGCACACGGTAGATTTGCAGAATCGCCGGCCCCATCAGTACCACCATCAGCGATGGAAAGATAAAGAAAATCAGCGGAAACAGCAGCTTGAGCGCGATCTTTGCGGCTGTTTCCTCGGCGCGCTGGCGGCGTTTGGTGCGCAGCTGGTCGGACTGCACGCGCAACGAGGCGGCAATGCTGGTACCGAAACGCTCGGCCTGTATCAGCAGCGTTACCAGCGAATCAACGTCTTCGACCCCGGTGCGCAGCGCCAGGTTGCGCAGGGCCTTGTCCTTGGCGCTGCCGGCGCGTAATTCCAGTGTTACCAACTGCAACTCCTCGGCCAGGATTTCACTTTTCAAACCGATTTCCTGGGCCACGCGCGCCAGCGCGGCATCCATGGCCAGGCCCGCTTCCACGCACACCGTCATCAGATCGAGTGCGTCGGGAAACGTTTCAAAGATCTCGCGCTGGCGCACTTTCAGGCTGTGCTTGAGCGCGATATCGGGCAGGTAGTAGCCGAGCGCCGCCACGCCAACCAGCCACAGCAGCATATTGTGCTGGCCACCGCGCAGCACAAAAAACGTCACCAGCGGAAACAGCAGGGCCAGGCCGGTCTTGGCCGCATAAAACAGCGCGGGCGCGGCGCTGTTGCGCCAGCCGGCATTGATGAAGCGGATGCGGATCGGCGACGTTTCCCAGCCATCCTCGGGCAGCGACAGCTTGGCCAGCGGCTTGGTCAGGCTGATCAGTCGCGCTACCCAGCGCTGATTGGTCTTGCGCTTGTCGACATCGATCTTCTTGCCCTCCAGCGCTTCCAGGCGCCCCTTGACGGGGGTGCCTGCGACCAGGCGCAAGACCAGCACGGCGATCGCGAAGACGATCACGAACAACACGGCCAGCAAGACAATTTGTGTTGCGCTCATGATAATGCCGCTCTCTGTTTCAACAGTTTCATATCAGACCCGGATCCTGATGATCTTGCGGATGACCAGCACGCCGACCAACAGCAGGCCCAGCGCCACGCCCACCATCTTGCGTCCGCCCCGGTCGGTGTACAGCAGCGACAGGAATACCGGATTCATCACCTGCATCATCAGGGCGGCGCCAAACGGCAGCAACCCCAGCACCCAAGCCGACATGCGCCCTTCGGCCGACAACACGCGTACCTGGCCCATCAGCTTGAGACGGTCGCGGATGATATTGCTGATGCTGCCCAGCAGCTCGGTCAGGTTGCCGCCGGTTTCGCGCTGGATCAGCACGGCGATCACGAAATAACGCAAATCGGTACTGGGCACGCGTGACGCCAGGTTCATCAGTGCGTCCGACATGGATACGCCAAAGTTGACCTCGTCGAACACGATGCGAAATTCGTCCGCCAAGGGAGCAGTCATTTCCTCGCCAACCAACTTGAGCGCGGTAGGAAAAGCATGGCCGGCACGCATCGAGCGTCCCATCAGGTCGAGCGCATCAGGCAATTGCTGCTCGATTTTTTCCAGGCGCTTGGCCTTGGTACGCGACACCAGCAGATATGGCAGCGCGGCGCAGGCGAGCACCAGCAACAGGCGCGCATACCAGGGAATGCTGACGACGCTGAGCAGCAGGAAGCCAATCAGCAGGCCCAGCAAGGAGTAACCCAGGAAGCGTCCCACGTTCCAGCTTTTGCCCGACTGCAGCAGCAAGCGATCGAGCGCTTTGACGCCTGGCAGCACTTCGAGCAGGCTTTGCAGGCCGGCATGTTCGCTGAGCGGGCGCTCCTTGGTAATCGAGACGGCTTTTTCGCTGTCGTCGCTGGCCGTATGCATGGCACGCAGGCGCCGTGCCACCCGCTCTGCCCCGGGTCCGCGCGCCGATTGCCAGGCGTAATACACCGCGCCGACCAGCAGCAGCACGGCCAGGAAAATCAGCAGGTAGACCAGCAGGGAAAGATAGTTCATGTCGCGTCAGCGCCCGGGACCGGTCGGCTCGAACAGCGTGTGGGGCACGCCGATGCCAAAACTGTTCAGGCGTTCAAGGAAGCGTGGACGGATGCCGCTGGCCGAAAAATGCCCGACCACCGCACCGCCCTCGCCCACGCCGGTCTGCTTGAAGCTGAAAATTTCCTGCATGGTGATTACTTCGCCTTCCATGCCGGTGATCTCCATGATTGAGGTGACCTTGCGCTTGCCATCAATCAGGCGCGATACCTGCACCACCACCGATACGGCCGAGCTGATTTGCTGGCGCACCGCCTTGCTGGGCAGGTTGGCGGCGGCCATGCTGATCATGTTTTCAAGCCTTGTAATCGCATCGCGCGGGGTGTTGGCGTGAATGGTCGCCATCGAGCCTTCATGGCCCGTGTTCATCGCGCCCAGCATGTCGAGCGCTTCTGCACCGCGTACCTCGCCCAGGATGATGCGGTCCGGGCGCATCCGCAGGGCATTCCTCACCAGCGCGCGCTGCGATACCTCGCCCTTGCCTTCGATATTCGGCGGGCGCGTTTCCAGACGCACCACGTGCGGCTGCTGCAGCTGCAGCTCGGCTGCATCTTCTACCGTGACGATGCGTTCGCTGTGGCCGATAAAGCCCGAAATCACGTTCAGCATGGTGGTCTTGCCGCTGCCGGTACCGCCCGAGATCAGGATATTCATCTTGGCCTTGCCCAGGCCCTGCAGGATTTCGGCCATCTCGGCGGTCATGCTGTTGTAGGCCACCAGGTCGGCCAGCCGCAGCGGGTCGACGGAAAAGCGCCGGATCGACATCACCGGGCCGTCGAGCGCCAGCGGCGGAATGATGGCATTGACGCGCGAACCGTCCGGCAGGCGCGCATCGACCATCGGGCTCGACTCATCGATGCGGCGCCCTACGCGCGAGACGATCTTGTCGATGATCTTCATCAGGTGCGCGTCGTCATTGAAGACGACGTCGGTCAGCTCCAGCTTGCCGCGCCGCTCGACATACACCTGCTTGTGGCCGTTGACCAGGATATCGGAAATGGTCGGATCGGAAAGCAGGGTTTCCAGCGGTCCGAAACCGAGCATTTCGTTCTGGATGTCGCGCGTCAGGTTCTTGCGTTCCGTGTCGTTGATGACGGTGGCTTCTTCATCGAGCAGGCGTTCGACCAGGCCGCGCAATTCATCGCGGATCTGTTCCTGCGTCAATCGCTGCATGCTTTCCAGGTCGACCCGCTCGAGCAACAGGCCATGAATGCGCAGCTTGAGCTCGCGATAGCCGCGGTTATCGATGGCCGGCGCGCGCAACGGCGTGAGCGAGGCGATCTTGCCGCTGCCGAGGCGCTCGCGGATCGACAATGATGGTGGGGGTGAGCTAGCCATGAATAATATCCTGTTCCTTATCCGTTCAGCCGCGTGACAGCACGCGGCTCAGCCAACCCTGGCGGACCGGCTCGACAGTCGTGCCGGTCAGCGCGGCGGCAAATTCCTGGAGCGAGCGCGTGATGGGACTGGCCTTGTCCAGCTGCAAGATGGGCACGCCTTGGTTGACCGACGCCGCTGCCGAGGCATAGTGGTTCGGCACGGTGCGATAGATCGCAGTACCGTACGCCGCTTCCAGGTCCTGCAGGCGGATCTCGCCGCCCTTGTCGTGGCGGTTGACGATCAGATGCACCTTGTCCTTGTCGTATTCGAGCGAGCGGAACATGCCCAGCAGGCGCTTGCCGTCGCGGATATAGGGCAAGGTGGTCTGCAGGATCGGGAAGATCATGTCGGCATGGTCGAGCGCGCGCACGCTGACGGCGTCGAGGTTTCGGCCCACGTCGAGCACCACGAAGTCGTACTGGCGGCGCGCCAGCTTGATGATGGCGTCAATATGTTCGGGCAGTACTTCACTGGCGTGGGCCGGATCCTCGGGTGCCGCCAGCACGCTGAAGTTGGGCAGCACGTTGAGCATGCTCGAGGCCAGGAACGACGGATCGAGTCGGTGAATGTCATGCGTCACGTCGGACAGCGTGGCCAGCGGCTTGTGTTCGGAGACGAACAGCGAAGCGTCGCCGAAATGCAGATTCATGTCGATCAGCGCGACGCGTTTGTGGCCGCTGGCAGCCAGTGCGAAGCCCAGGTTGGTGGCGATAAAGGTGGCGCCGCTGCCGCCCTTGCACGAAATAAAAGCCAGCACCTTGCCATTGCCGTTATCGCGCCGTTCCAGCTTCTCCTCGATGCGGTCGAGCGCCGGGTGCAGGCTGGCTGCTGCGGCCGGAAATGGCAGCACTTCGCGCACGCCTGCGCGCATCGCCTGCAGCAGGAATTCGGGCGAATGCTGCGGACACAGCAAAATGAAGGCCAGCCGTGGATATTGGGTACTGAGCCGTTCGATCGATGCCAGATCGACGCCGTCGTTGCCTGGCCGGTCGAAGATCAGGACATCGGGCAGTTGCGTTGCCGCATACAGCTGTTCGAGCGGACCGGCGCCGGCGTCGATATCGTCGTCCGGATTGCGCCCGCGTACCAGCCGGCTCAATTCGGCCAGCGTTTTTTCATCCCTGGATATGATGGCGATTTTCACGATATGCCTAACTGGTTCTGTTGTGACAGCGTCTTGCTCACTGACGACCGCCGACACCGATGGTGAAGGCAGCGGTCGGTGGCACCGGCGCCGTAAAGCTCTTTTGATACGATTCATAGGCCGCATTGGCGGCCTTGCCGTCCATGCCCACCACCGGATCGCGGTTCAGTGCTGCCTGCGGGTTGAACACCTGCTGGGTCCGCAATGCCGCAACACTGCGGCCGAAATCGCGGTCCAGCCTGGGGGTGGTGCCGCAACCGCCGATCGCGGCCAGCACCAGCATCGCACACGGCAGGAATAAAAATCGAGGACGCTGCATGGTCGCTCTCCTATTGAATATCAAAGCCGGTCGCGGCTGGCGCACTCGGCTGTGTCGCAGGTTGTGGCTGAGGCTTGGCAGCACCTTCCATTTTCCCCTGCAGGAAGAATTCGGCACGCGTCGGCGCCACGTAGGCATCCGTCGGCAAGGCAACTTCCCCGCTCAGTGGCTTGACCAGGTGCGGCGTGATGATGAACACCAGCTCCGTGCGGTCGGTCTGGAAGTCGCTGCTGCGAAACAGCGCACCCAGCACCGGAATCTCGCCCAGCATCGGCAGGGCCTTGATATTGGTCGTCACGTTGTTCTTGATCAGGCCGCCAATCGCAAAGCTCTGGCCATCGAACAGCTGCACCGTGGTGGTGGCGCGGCGCGTGGTAAAGGCCGGCAGCACGGCGGTGCCAGCGGTGCCGCTGGCCGTAATGCCGATCCCTTCCTTGTTCAGCTCCGACACTTCCGGCGCCACTTTCAGGTTGATGCGCCCGCCTTCGAGCACGGTCGGGGTGAACTTGACGGCGATACCGAATTCCTTTTCTTCCAGCGTGATCTTGTTGGTGCCGCTACTGCTGTCTTGCGATACCGGAATGAAAATCTTGCCGCCGGCCAGGAAGCTGGCTTCCTGGCCGCTGATGGCCATGATATTCGGTTCGGCCAGCACCTTCACCAGGCCGTCGCGCTTTTGCGCATCGAGGGTCAGGAAATTGCCGTTCTTGCCGTTGAAGCCATCTACCAGGCTGGGATTGCCGCTGAGCAGATTCGACAGCAGGCTGTAAGTCCAGTTGCCGCTGGTGGCGCGCGCGCCGATGCTGGCGCCGAGCTGGTCAACCAGCGTCTTGGAGACCTCGGCAATTTTTACTTCCAGCATGACTTGCTGTGGTGCAGCCACGGTCAGCATGTTGATCACCGCCACGCCCGTCGCAGCGCCGCCATTGCCAGTACCGCTGGCAGATGCGCCAGCAGACGGGCCAAGCATCGTCGTCAAGGTACCGGTCGCTGCGCCAGCTGCCGCGCCTTCGCCTGCGCCGCGCTGGGCAAATGCCTTGGCCATTTCCAGTATCTGGCTGACCTTGACGGTATCCGACACCACGCCCGACAGGACGATGGCGCCGCCGGCAGCGCTGGCCTTCAGGGTGCGTTCGTTCGGGAAGGTCTGCGACAGCTGCGCCTGCAAGCCTTCGGCGTCGACGTCGACTTCGATATCGACGATCACCGGCTTGTGATTCTTGTCCCACAAAATCAGGTTGGTGCTGCCGGGCGCGACACCCCATACATACAGCTCGCTCGACGTGCCGAGCATGCGCGCGCCGGCCACTTTGGGATCGTTGATGGCGATCTGGGAAACCGGGCGCGTCAGGCTGCGCAAGGTAGATTTGCCGACCGAAATGCGGATTGGCGGACCCAGCCGGGCAATATCGGCGCCGAGCGACAGGGGCGCCGACGGTTCGTCCGCGCTGACCGCGATGGCAGCTTTCCTGGGCGCAGATGCGGGAGCCGCCAGGACAGCGGCGTGGCACAGCATGCCCGCCGTCACGCCTCCCAGCATCAAGGCCAGGCGTGGCGTGACCGACAGCGTACTGATACGAAATTTGCTCATCAACTATCCTTGAATCGGTTTGCTTAAAATTGCTGGACGCTGGTGTCCATGCCCTTGATCACTTTGACGCTGTCGGTTGGCGGCGGTGGCGGGGCCGGCCGCGCCACCGCCCGTGGCGCGGCCGGTGCGGCGGTGCGCGGTGGCGCGACGGGATTCAGCGGCTTGAGTCCCAACAACGATTCCTTGGTCGCGCCTTCGGTGTTCACGGGCGACGGATCGATCTGGTTGCGCAGGACCAGCGACAAGGTGCCGACGCTGCGCGCCAGGTCGAGCTTTTCTACCTGATCCGGCGTCAGTTCCAGGGTCACCGCATTGACCACTTTCGGCTTATTGTCGTCGCGGCTGGACTCCTGAGCAACGGCCAGCACCAGTATGCGTTCGAGCACGATCTTGGAAATGGCCAGTTCGCCGCCACCGGTGAGCTTGGCGCGGTCGTCCTGGGTATTGACCAGGATATCGACAAAATTGCCGGGCAGTGCGAAGCCGGCCACCCCGACCACGTCATTGACGCGCACGGTCATGGCGCGCTTGCCATCGGCGACGATGGACGACAGCCCGCCAGTAGCGCCCACGGGTGCCAGTTTGCTTTCCAGCACAGGCTCGCCCATGCTGATATTGGCGCGCGTGATGCGCCCTTCGATCAGCTTGGTTTCACCGAATGCGCCGGGCGGCAGCGCGCCGGTAGGCCAGTCGAGCGTACGCAGCATCGCGGGCGTGACCTTGCTGCCCACGCTGATCTCGACCAGCGCCACCACGACCTTCTGGCTCGACTGCGTATTTTGTCCGCCCATCCAGACAGCCGCCGCCAGCACTGCCGCGCCGGCCAGCACCAGCGCCAGCAGCAACATGATTACAGCACGGGTGTTTCTCATCGCATTTCCTCTGACTTCATTATCGTTGTAGGTTCACGCCGCTCCTGGGCGGTTTTGTTGTCGCTGCCACTACGCTGGCTGGCGCCGGCAAAATAATTGTTCCACGCCCATTCCAGCACGGTATCGTTCAGCACCATGGCCGTGCCTTCGTACCTTGCCAGGTCGCGCACCTGGCGTATGAGGTCGCGCGGATAGCAGGCAAGCAATGCCACATTACAACGATAATGGAGCTGATGCAGCAGATACCGGAATGCCTGTGCATCGAACGCCACGCCGTATCGGGCACAGGTCTGCGCAAACACTTGCTCGTACTCGCTTTCGCTGAGGGCGGGCACTTCGATCTTGTAGCCGAGGCGTCGTAAAAATGCCGCATCGGACAAGCGCTCGGGCAGGAAATTCGAGGAAAATACCACTACCACATCGAATGGCACCTGGAAGGTATAGCCGTTGTGCAGCGACAGGAAATCGATGGCGCGATCCATCGGCACAATCCAGCGGTTCATCAGTTCGAGCGGCGAGCAGCGCTGGCGGCCCAGGTCGTCGATGATGAAAATGCCGTTATTGGCTTTCAAGTGCGGCGGCGCCCGGTACAGCCGCGTGACGCTATCGAAACGCAAGTCGAGCATGTCAAGCGTCAGTTCGCCGCCGGTCAGCACGGCCGGGCGTCGCACGCCGCGTACCCAGCGCGCATCGAGCTGGACGGTTTTTTCGATGCCTGCATTAACCTGCTGCGCCTCACCGGCAGGAACGTGCAATACCGGATCGTAAAAGGGCACTACTTCGCCATCGACCATGATGGCGTAAGGCACGGCGATACTGCCCTGTAACAGGCCGGACAGCCGTTCCGCCAGGTAGGTCTTGCCACTGCCGGCAGCGCCGTGGATAAAAATGGCGCGGCCGGAATTCATGGCCGAGCCCAGCTGGTCCAACACCCTGGCGTTGACCGCAATCCCGTCGAAATTGGCCTGCACGTCGGCCCGCGTGACATGCATGCTGGCCACGCTTTGTGCGGCCACTTGGGCGTTATAGGCAGCCAGCGGCACCGGGCATGGCCCCGCATAGGCATTGCGCGCCAGGCATTCGAGCGCGCGCTGGCGCCCGCTGTCCGTCAGTTGATAATGAATGTCGGCGTCAGTGCCGCTGGCGCCACGGCGTGTGACTTCGCACATCTTTTCTTGCCGCATGAAAGAGATCACGGGATCGATCACGACCAGACTCAGCTTGACATACGAGGCCAGTTCAGGAAGATGGAGCTGGCCGCGCTGGAACAACACCTTCACCAGCAGCTCGACCAGGAAGAGAAAAGGCAGGCCGGTTTCTTCGACCGTGCGCGCAGCGCGCAAGGATGCCGGCACCGGGTCGGCAACGTCGCGCGCGTCAGGATGGATAAACATCGGCAATCGGGAAGGATATGAAACGCATTACGCAAACAAGGCAAAGCGGCCGCTGGCAACCAGCAACAGATAAATCAGGGTGCCTGCAGCGATGGCGATGGCATACGGCAGCTTGCCGCTGGGAGCCTTCGGCGCATCGACCTCGGGACGCTGGCCGGCAATGCCGCGCATCAAGCTGCTCAACAACAAATGATAGCTGTTGCTGGTCATCTGGCGCAGCGTACCGTGATACGCCGCCACGCCGAGCGCCAGCACGCCGCCAGCGAGCAGGCTGAACAGCATGCAGCCGAACACCGCTTGCGGGCCGACGAACGCGCCTATCATTGCCATCAGCTTGACATCGCCGGCGCCCATGGTTTTCAGCGCATACATCGGCAGCAGCAATAACAGACCCAGACCCAGGCCGACCAATGCAGTTAGCATACCGAGGCCACCCGGCACCGGCATGAAAGCAGTGCCAGCGGCCGGCAGCAGGGCATTGAGCAGCACGCCGACCAGTGCGCCGGGAAAGACGAGACGATTGGGGATCTTGCGGCTGCGCACGTCATGCCAAACAGCGCCAGCCATCAGGCCGGCCAGCAACAGCGACGGCAACCAGGTCACAACAGGATGAGCGTACATGGATAAGCCAGCACAAGAGAAAAGCAGCGTCGACAAAGCGAAAACGGCCCGGCGCCATCAAATATGGCCCGGACCACCACGCCAGCAAGAGCACGCTAAAGGTGCACTCGCCGACAGCGCAAGTCGTGTTTATTTCAGCGAAGTGGTGATGCGGGTGAACACGGCAGTCAGGCCACCGCTCATTGCGGTCACAGCCGTTACCAGTACAGCGCTGACCAGTGCTGCGATCAGTGCGTATTCAATTGCGGTAACGCCATCTTCTTCAGCGATAAAGTTTTTGATGAAATTCATGATTAATCCATTCAGAGTAAGTTTAACAACATGTAAGGGGTTTTTTACGACTAGCACCCAGTAAATGGATCAACTTTATGGACCCTTGCAAATGGCGAGAAGTGCAATCAGGCACACTACCACTACCAGTGACGCAAGCAAGGCATGCTCCGAAAATGAAGTTCCGCTCTGCTCTCGCATAAAATCGGCGAGCTGCGGTCCTGCACCATTCTTTAACTGCATTCCCTGCTCCTGTAACTGTCTTTTATGCCGTACTGGTTTGTCGGCAACAATTACTGTTTGCTGATGTAAGAATTATAGAGCGTTGCATATTGCTTTGAATCAGACAAAAGTCATTTTCGTGGCAGTACAAAACAGCCCTTTCTCCTACCCCGTAACAGTACATTTGTACCAATCGCTCTTGGATCGGTTGGCAACACCAGCAATCAGGTCAACAAACCTTTGATGCGATCAAAAACGAGCGTCAGGCCGCCGGTCATGCTGGTCACTGCTGCGACCAGCACGGCGCTGACCAATGCTGCGATCAGCGCATATTCGATTGCGGTAACGCCATCTTCGTCGGTGATAAAGTTTTTAATGAAGTTCATGATTATCCATTCAGGTTATTTCAACAACGGCAAGGTCGCGGCCGATGTCAAAAAAAAACAATATTGTGCGCTGCGCCATGCACCAGGCGAGCGGACGACCAAGAATAGATAATATATCAATGGATTTTAATGCAAATCAGACAAATATCACTTTTTATACAGTACAAACCACCTATTTCCAGGACATGGCCAACATGACATTTATCCTGCCTTGCCCTGCGCTACAGGGCTTGCCGCATCAGCCAGCCCATGTCTGGTAGCATAGACATACAGTTCCAGCCGGTTGGCCACGCCCAGTTTGCTGTAAATGGAGGTCAGATGGTTGCGCAGGGTTTGCTCGGAAATAAAGGCGCGCTGGGCGATAGCCTTGTTCAGCGCGCCATTACCTTCGACCATCATCGCCACGATCTTGCGCTCCTTCAGTGTCAGGGTGGCGATTCTTGGCGCTTCGGGATCGGGCGGCGGCGCCGGACGGCTGAGGGCCCCCAGCATGCTGCCCAACAGATCCTGGTCCAGACACAATTCGCCACGGTGCACCCTGGCGATGGTATCGATCACCTGCTCGGCCGAGGCTTCCTTGCCCATCACGCCGCGCGCGCCGCTGCGCACTGCGCGGCTGAGCACCTCCTGGTCGCGCGAACCGCTGAGCATCATGGCGCGCGTTGCGCCGTTGGCCAGCAGCGCCGGCAGGAAATCGACCGAGCAGACGCCACCCAGGTCGACATCGAGCACGACGACATCGGGAACCAGTGCGTTGACCAGCGCCACGGCACTGCCGATGTCGCTGGCGGTGCCGACCACTTCCATTGCAGGCTGCGCGCCTGCCAATAATTTTTCCAGTCCCCACAACATGGTCTTATGATCATCGACCAATATGACCCGGATGGCATCTTGACTTGACATGCTTTACCTTTTCACTGAAAACCGCCACACCGGGCGGCGCGCCTACACCGGAATGTCGACGCGTACGAGAGTTGCGCCATTGGCGCCATGGCCCACCTGGACAGTACCGCCCAACGCCTGTGTCCGCTCTGTGATCGACACCGGCATGAAGTCCGCCGCCTGTGCCGCAACACCGGCGGCACGCTCGTTTTCGATCGATATCGTCAGCATGTGGGCATCGCGCGCCAGCACCACGCGTCCGCCGCGTGCCGTGGTGTGCTTGCGCATGTTGCTCATGCCTTCATTGACAATCTGAAACACTTCAGCGGCCAGGCGATCACTCACGTGAAACGCCTGGTCGGCGACGATCTCGACATCGAGCCCGAAAAATTTCTTCAACTGCTCAGCCTGGCGCCTCAGTGCGAATACCAGTTCCAGCTCTTCGCGCTGGACGCCGCTTTTGACCGATTGCGCCATATGCCGCAAATCGGCGATGACTTGCGTGCTCATGTCGATCAGCTTGTCGAGTTCGCCCACCAGCGGATTGTCCGGCGCGGCACTGGCCCGCAAGGCGTTCAGGCCGTGGCGCAGGCCGATATACGGCTGGATCGTCGTGTCATGCAAGTCCCGGGCGATTTTCTGGCGCTCCCGAAAAGCGGCGCCGGAAGCAAGCGTATCGAGCAGCGCGATATTTTCGACGAGCGGAAAGACATGCGCTACCAGGTGCATCAGAAACCTGGCATCGGAACGAAAGAAATGGTGACTGGTGGACACGACGTAAATGCGTCCCTCTCCTTTGCGCAAGGGAATCGATACGCTGATGAAAGACCTGGCGTCAAGCAGTTCGGCGAGGGCAGCGCCGCTGGCCGCATCGAGTCCCTGCCATCTCATGCCGCCGCGTTCGATGGCCGACAATGCATGGCCGAGGCGCAGGCGCGCGCGCAGCGACGGCGCGTACAGCACGCTCTGGCGCGCGCCAAACCCCATCAGCGGTGCGACGGCCGCTTCGCTCATCTGGCTGACATACCCGGGGCGTCCGCCGCCGCTGTTGAGCGCGGTGCGCAACTGCCAATGCTCCGCGCCGTTTTCGCGCATGACCAGTATGCAGCTGCTGGCGCCGAAAAAAACTCGCGCCTTCTCCAGTATTGAAGCAACCGTATGGTCGACGCCAAAACGCGGATTGGCTTGCTGGCTGACCTCGCGCAGCAAGGCCAGGCGCCGCTTCTGCAGCAGGCTCAGGCCACCCCAGTAGGCAATCATGTAGCCGAGCGCCATCACGAACGTCATGCGCAGCAGCAGTTTCGGCGTGTTCAGCGCGTGATCGGCCACGACCGACACCAGCCCCAGCAACAGGCAGGAGGCCAGCGTGATGCGCGCGCCCTCGTCGAGTCCGCGCTGGAATGACGAGGTCAGGATGACAAAGAAAAAGAAGGGAAAAAAATAACTTTCGCCGCCGCCGGTACACAGGACGATCAGGCCGTACCACAAGACGTCGAGCCAGAAAATCAGCCTGCCGTGTGTTACCGGCACGTTGACATACAGCAGAAGAAACAACACCGCACTGTGGACGACATACAGCGACAGCGCCAGCCAGGCCGGCAGGGGCGGCACGTCCATATGCTCGATATTGATGAACAGGGTCAGCAGGGCTGTGACTGCCAACAATAACCGCATGCCGAAAATCATCGTCAGGTCCGCATGATCGGTCATCGGCATGACCAATCCATTGCTCTGTTCTAGCTGACCTTGTTTTTGTTGCACCATCCTGATGTCATCACTTTTATACAAAAATCCAAGTCCGGGGCTATCCATGCCACGCATGTGCACCGGACCATCCATCCACCTGCATATTACTCTTACGCACTAGTTTTATGACATACGAAGCTGCTTATTTACACAGTTTTTACTATATTAAATGCAACAGGCGTGATTTATAAGCATTTTATTACCCGCTTACTTATGTAAAGCAATATAAAATGGCGTCGGGCAAGTGCGCGCAACGCCACACCCCGTCACGCCGCCAGGCGTGCCTCTTTTCTTTGGATATCAGACATGATCCTTTTCAAGGCTGCAGGCCGCTGCCAGCCATCGCGCCTGAAGCAGGCCAGACAGGCAGGGGCGACGGTCGTCGAGTTTGCCATCATCGCACCGGTGTTCCTGCTGCTGATGATCGCCGTGATCGAACTGAGCATGGCCTATTTCGCCAACCTCACCATGCAGCACGCGGTACGCGAGGGCGCACGCTATGCCGTGACGGGCCAGAGCAATCTCGACCCGAATGCCTCCAACCAGCAGCGCTACCAGGCCGTCATTCAAAAAATGAAAGACAGCTCGATGGGCATGTACGACAAGGTCAACCCCGTCATCTCGGTCAATGGCGTCAACACGACCAGTGCCAGCATGTTCGGCAATGCTGGCGACATCGTCGTCATTTCCGTCGATTGCAGCTGGCCTTTCTCGACCCCGATGATTGCGGCCTTTTTCAAGGATGGCAAAGCGCACTTCGTGGTGGCGGCAACCATGCGCAACGAGAGCTTCGGTGGCCTGTGATGAAAAGACTTTCTTTCTCTTTCCCCCGGTGCAAGGCCCGCGGCATTGCCGCAGTTGAATTTGCTATCGTCCTGCCGCTGCTGGCCCTGCTGCTGGTGATGGTAGTCGACCTGTCACGCGCCATCCAGGCCAAAATCATCCTGCTCAATATCAGCCGCGAAGGCGCCAACCTGGCCGCACGCGCCACGTCCGACCTGGTCGGCTCCAGCCAGACCATTCTCAACGCGCTGGCGGCGACCACCCCGCCGCTGGACATGAATAAACGCGGCATGATCTACATCACCAAGATCATGGGCCCGGCAACGGCGGGCCAGCCCAATATCGTGCTGGAGCAATACCGCTGGAACGCCGGCGTGAAAAGCAGCGGCTACCAGCCTGCCAGCCAGGTGTGGAACTGCGGCGGCTGGGACAGCAATGGCACTTGCACCACTATTCTAAAAGGCGCCAGTGCGCCTACTGTCACCCTGATGCAGAAGCAGCTGGCCGATGGCGAACTCATTTATGCCGTGGAGACCTTCTATAACTTCGACGTGTTGTTCGGCACATTACAGATCGGCAGCACGACTACCCCGGTACTGGGACCCAACCTTTATTCGATGACGGTGTTCTGATGCGCATTCCTTACAGACGACAAGACGGACAGGTACTGATACTGGTGGCGCTGTGCGCGATCGTGCTGATCGCCTCGGTGGGACTGGCGGTAGATTCCGGCCTGGGCTACCTGGTCAAGGCAAAACTCAATTCGGCAGTCGATTCGGCCAGCCTGGCGGCGGCGCGCAGCGTGACGCTGGGCGACACCCAGACCGAGCAGGCAGCCAATGCGCGCCAATCGGCAAAAGAATTCTTCAACATTAATTATCCCGACAAATTCCTGCTGTCGACACCGACCCTCAATCCGGTCGGCGTCACCTTCGACAAGGGCATGGTAACGATCGACGTGTCGGCCACCGCATCACTGCCCGTATCCCTGATGGGAGTACTCGGTTTCAAGACGCTGGACGTGGCCGCCAGCGCGCAAACCATTCGCAAGGACCTCGATATGGTACTGGTGATGGATACGTCTGGTTCGCTCAATGGCAATGCAAAAGCTGTCAGGGCTGCCGGGGTGTCGTTCCTGAACAAATTCAATACAACGGTGGACAGGGTAGGATTGCTGCATTTTGCCAGCGGCGTCCAGCTGGACCTGCCGATCAAACCTGTCAATCGCGGCTTTGACCGAACGATCGCATCGACAGCGATCAATGCATTCAATTTTACCGGCGGCACCAATTCTTCGGAGGGGATGTGGCAGGCGCGCAGTCAACTCAACAGCATTGAGCAGATCAACCGCTCCAGCCTGCGGGTGATCGTATTTTTTTCCGATGGTTCGCCAGCAGCATTTTCTTCGTATTTTTTCCCTGGTAGCACTACTTGCAAGTCAACGGGAACGATCGCCACTCTCACCGACAAACCCGGTAGCGCCTCGCCGCTGCGCGGCCTCTACAGAATGGATGCAACCGATACGGAACTGGCGCCCACTACCTCCTGCGACGTTGACAAGCTCACCACCCTGCCTGACTGGTATAACATGCAAAATGACGCAGCCCGCACCTACAGCGCCACGGTACGCGAATTTCCTATCGTCACCACCACACCGCGCGTGGTCACCAACTCGCTGGCCACGCCGCTGCTGGAATGGACCAATGTGCACCGCGCCTCACGGAATCTGGCAGAAGCGATCGCGACCAAGGCGCGCCAGGAAGGCATTTTTGTTTTCACGCTCGGCATGGGCGCCTCGCTGACGGCAGCGGAAGGACCCGACGCTGAAAAAGGCGAAGACCTGCTGCGCTGCCTGGCCAACACCGTGGACGCGCCAAGCCGCTGCCGCAAGGCGGCCGAGCCCGTCGGCCTGTACTGCTACGCCGCCACCGAAAGCGATCTCAGCCCCTGCTTCACGCGCCTGGCCTCGGCCATCCTGCGCATCTCGAAATAAAAAACCCCGCCACGCAGGCGGGGTTGCAGTACTCAACCTGGCATCAATGCCCTTCGCTGGCATTGAACATGGTCTTCGCATAAATCAAGCCCAGGCCATAGCCGCCGCCGTGCGCCACGGCAGTGGCCACGGTTTCGTTGTAGGTCTCGCCACGGGCCCAGTCGCGCTGCAATTCCAGCAGGTATTGCACCGACGTCATCGGCTGGGCGCCCGCCTGTATCATGCGCTGCATGGCCATCTGGTGCGCTTCGTCCGAGACGTCGCCGCTGGCGTCGGCGATCACGTACACCTCGAAACCCTGCTCCAGCGCGGATAGTGCGGGGCCGACGATGCATACCGAGGTCCACAGGCCGGCCAGCACGATCTTGCCCTTGCCGTGGGCATTGACGCGCTCGGCGATGCGCGCATCTTCCCAGGTATTCATGCTGGTACGGTCGATCGGCGCCAGTTCCGGGAACACCGTCTGAATTTCACCGAAGATCGGGCCGGAGAACGATTTTTCCGCCACCGTGGTGAGGATCGTCGGCACCTTGAATTCGGCCGCCGCCTTCGACACCAGCGCCGCATTGTTGCGCAGCAAAGCCAGGTCGATCGAGCGGGTGGCAAACGCCATCTGCGACTGGTGATCGATCATGATCAGCGTGTGGTCGTTCGGGGTCAGCAGTTTTTGAGCGGCTTGGGCGGTGGCGACAGGCATGATGGTTTCCTTTAGAAAATTGAAATTGGTCGAAAAAATTGAATATCGTAAAACGTGATTGGTACTGCCTGGCCTTCACTCTATGTCTGTATGTGCCGGGCCAGTGCTGTGCAGTATGCAGCACGTATCGCGAAATTTAAAACGCAAAGTTTGCGAGGTTATATTCGATATTTTCGAATATTGATTTTGAGCGTTATAACCTCCCTTGCGGCAGCGCGCGCAAGCCAAGATATCGGCTTGTGGCATCAAAAGCCTTTAAAGTCGGGGGGTGAGATCGTGCCGGTTGAATGAACCCCAAGCTCGGGAAATGCCGGGGTCGGACCCTGAGGGTCCGACCCCAGCCCCTGCTGTTGGGTTAATCAACGCCCGAACTGTTCCTTGCGCACGCGCAGGGCGCGCGCCGTGGCTTTGGCGTCCAGGCCGGCCAGCCATTGCTGCGGGTCCTGCAAGTGCCCGTTGCGGCTGACCTGGAAATGCAGGTGCGGTCCCGTCGCCATGCCGGTGGCGCCCACCGTGCCGATGGCCTGCCCTGCCGTGACCGCCATGCCGGTGGCGAGCCTGACCTGGTCGAGATGGGCGTACAGCGACTCGACGCCGCCGCCATGATTGATCCGCACGGCCTTGCCCAGGCGCGCATCCTCGCTGACGCTGGCGATGCCGTCGGCCGCCGCATGGACGGGCGTGCCGCGCCTGGCAGCCAGGTCGATGCCGCTGTGACCCTGCGGCGTGACCGGGCGCACCACACCGAAGAAGCCGGTGACGCGCATGGTGTCGAGCGGATTGCGCCATGCCGCTGGCGCCGTGGCTGGCGCGGCCAGCATGGCAGCCGGCACTGCGGCGACCGTCCACGCCAGCGACGGCTGCAGCGCCAGGCTGGCCGCACCGATGGCGCACAGGGCCGATCCTGTCAGCACCCGCATCGCCACAGGCTGGCGCTTCTGCCCTTCGCGCATCCGCATCACGCGCTCGGCCATCACGCGCGTGCCGCCCCCGAAGCCCAGTCCCGGCAGCGGCTGCATCTGCAGGCCCAGTTGCTTTACCAGCGCCGCCGCATATTGCTGGCATTCGCGCGGGGGACGCCCGGCCAGTACCTGGCGGTCGCAGCCCAGCTCCTGCGCCCAGGCCAGCTTGCCGGCCAGCCAGCGTGCGGCCGGATTGAACCACAGCAGCGCCTGCAGCAGCGTCGCCAGCAGCAGGATCAGCGGATCGCGGCGGCGCGCATGGGTCAGCTCGTGGACAATCACCAGTTGCTGCTGCTCTGGCGTGAACTGCGCCAGATGGACCGGCAGCAGCAACCGGGGACGCCAGACGCCGACCAGCATCGGCGAAATCGGCGCGTCCACTTCCAGCGCATCGATGCCATGCAGATGGCGTGGCTGCGCCAGTTGCAGCAATGTGCGCAGCATGGCGCGGCCACGCTGCCAGCGCCAGGCCGTGCACACCAAACCCAGCAGATAGATCAGGCTCCAGGCGGGCGGCGCCAGCGCCAGCCACGCCATGCCCGACGGCGGCGCGGTGGCGGGCGCATCGGTTGCCATCGGCAAGCCGGGCGCGAGATGGCCCAGTGGGCCCAACGGGTCCAACGGGTTTAACACGGCCAGCGCAGCCGGCACGCCGACTTCGGGTACCACGCTCAGTTGTTGCGTCGCTGGCAGCAAGGGCAGTACAAAGGCGGCGGCCAGCACCAGTTGCGCACCGAGCCAGACACTGCGCTGCGCCGCCAGCGCAGGCCAGTGCCGCGCTGCCTGGCTCAGCAAGCCCCACAACAGCAGGCCCGTCAGCATGCAGGCAACGCTGGCCTGCACCAGGGTCAGCGACAGCAGCAGCATCGCCTACTCCTTCGACTCAAGCGGCCAGTCCTGCAGCAGCTGCTCCAGCTGCGCCAGTTCCTGCCGGTCGACCAGCTTGCTGCCGGTGAACATGCTGACCGGCAAAGGACTGTCCAGTTCCATCACGCGCTGGCCAAAGTCGCGGGCAAACGCGGCCAGCGTGCTGACCTTGTCGGCCCGCGTTTCATATACCTGTACGCCCTGCTCGCTGCGCTGCACCAGCATGCCTTTTTCCAGCATGCGCTCGACAGTCTTGCGCGTCGATGAAAACGACCAGCCCAGTTCGGCCTCGACGCTGGCGTGCAGCGCGCGGGCCGACAGCGGCTGGCCTTTCCACAAGGCTTTCAATAGCGTCAGTTCGGTAACGGAGGGCGTGGCCATGGGAATCCTTTGCAATAACGTGTGCAGCGATTATGCGACCGCTGTCACACGCCGTGCAAGCACTTTCCGCGACCGCTGTCACACACCCTAGAATTCTTCCCACTCATCTTCGCCGGGACGCGGCTTGCCGGCTGGAGCGTGCGGCGCCAACGGCGCCCTGGCAAGGGTGACTGGCCCGGCCGATTTGGCCGGCGTGGCCGCCAGCACTTTCACGGGCGCGCGCGTCACCATGCGCGCGCGGGCAACAGGACGGCTGGCGACAGCAGCTGCTTCGCCGGTGCGGAACACGCCCACCGCCTCGGCCAGCCGCGCCGCCTGGTCCTGCATGGCTTCGGCAGCGGCGGCGGCCTGTTCCACCAGCGAGGCATTCTGCTGGGTGACCTGGTCCATCTGGACGATGGCCTGGTTGACCTGCTCGATGCCGGCGCGCTGCTCGTCGCTGGCGGCGGCAATTTGCCCGACAATGCTGCTGACCTTGTGCACGCTGTCGACGATGTCGCGCATGGTCAGTCCCGCTTCATCGACCAGGCGCGCACCGCTTTCCACCTGCGCCACCGAGTCGTTGATCAGCTCCTTGATTTCGCGCGCTGCCTGGCCTGATCGCTGCGCCAGGTTGCGCACTTCGGTAGCCACCACCGCAAAGCCGCGTCCCTGCTCGCCCGCGCGCGCCGCCTCGACCGCCGCATTCAGCGCCAGGATATTGGTCTGGAAGGCAATGCCGTCGATCACGCCGATAATGTCGACGATCTTGCGCGACGAGTCATTGATCGAGCCCATGGTGTCGACTACCTGCGCCACCACCGCGCCGCCCTTGCCGGCCACGCTGGAGGCCGAAGCGGCCAGGTCATTGGCTTCGCGCGCATTGTGGGCGTTCTGTTGCACCGTGCTGGTCAGCTCTTCCATCGAGGACGCGGTTTCCTCCAGCGAACTGGCCTGCTGCTCGGTGCGCGACGACAGGTCGAGGTTGCCGGCGGCGATCTGGCGCGAGGCGGTGGCGATGCTGTCGGTGCCGCCGCGCACTTCGGTAACGATGCGCAGCAGGCTGGCCGTCATGTCGCGCAGCGCCTGCATCAGCTCGCCTGTTTCATCTTTCGATTTTACTTCCACGCGCACCGTCAGGTCGCCCTCGGCTACTTGCCGCGCCACCTCGATGGCCGAGCGCAGCGGCCGGCTGATATTGCGCGCCAGCCACATCGCGATCATGGCGGCCAGCAGCATGGTCAGCGCGCCGCCACCGAGCAGCACCCAGCGCGTCTGCGCCTGCCGGCCGGCGGCGGCGCTGCTGCGCTCGGCCAGCAGCGCGGTTTCAGCGTCGCCGACTTGCGCCAGCAGCGCGCGCATGGCGTCCATGCCCTGCTTGCCCTTGCCCTGCCGCTCCAGTGCCAGCACCGGCTCGATCTCGGCCGTGCCCTGCGCCACCGCGCGCCGCATGGCGATCACCGGGTCGAGCGCGCTGGAGAGCCACCCCTGCTGCGCCGTTTCCAGCTGCGCCAGGCGCTGCTGCTGGGCCGGGTTGTCGCTGGTCAGGGCGCGCATCTGCCCCAGCTGTTCCGTAAACGAAGCCTTGCCTTTGGTATACGGATCGAGCGAACTGTCCAGGCCCGTGACGACATAGCCGCGCTCGCCCGTTTCCATATTGAGCAGGCTTTCCAGCAGTTCATTCGATTTTGCCAGCACCTGGTACGTATGGGTGTTGATGGCGTTGGCCTCGGACAGGCGGGCAAAGTTGACGGAGGCGACGGTGACGAGTACCGCCACCAGCAGCACGGTGGCGCCAAAGCCGCCGTACAGGCGGGTGGCGATGCGTAGATCGGCAATGCGCATGATTATTTCTCCTGGGTGAAAAATCGTGGCGGCGCGGCGCCTCCCGCGCTAAGGTGACGGAAATATTATCAAAAAGTTTAAATGAGGCGCGCCACCCACACAACCTTTGATCTGAATCAGTTACAGCGCTTTTTCTCCATGCTGTTATACTTCGCGTGTGCGGCACATATGACCAGTCCCCTTGCCGCTGTCTTTTGACTCCTAATCTGATTGCCTGCGACTGGCGCCTCCCGATGGCGACAGGCCGATCTCACAATAAAGTTACCATGTCCTTTTCCTCCCTCGGATTGTCCGACGCTATCGTACGTGCCGTTACCGAACACGGCTACACCGTGCCGACCCCGATCCAGACCCAGGCGATTCCTGCCGTGTTAGCTGGCGGCGACCTGCTGGCCGGCGCACAAACCGGTACCGGCAAGACCGCCGGCTTTACCCTGCCCGTACTGCACCGCCTGTCGACCGACGCCAATGGCGCAGCCATTACCAGCAACAGCTCGACGCGCCCGATCCGCGCCCTGATCCTGGCGCCGACGCGCGAACTGGCGGCCCAGGTCGAAGAAAGCGTGCGCGCCTACAGCAAGTACACCAAGCTGAACTCGACCGTGATCTTCGGCGGCGTCGGCATCAACCCGCAAATCAAGCAGCTGAAACATGGTGTCGACATCCTGGTGGCCACGCCGGGCCGCCTGCTCGACCACATGGGCCAGGGCACGGTCGATCTGTCGAAAGTGGAAATCCTGATCCTTGACGAAGCCGACCGCATGCTGGACATGGGCTTTATCCGCGATATCAAGAAAGTGCTGGCCGTGCTGCCGCCGAAGCGCCAGAACCTGCTGTTCTCGGCTACCTTCTCGGAAGAGATCAAGGCCCTGGCCGATGGCCTGCTGAACAAGCCAGCCATGATTGAAGTGGCGCGCCGCAATTCGACCGTCGAAGTGATCAAGCAGAAGATCCATCCGGTCGACCGCGACAAGAAACACCCGATGCTGTCGCACCTGATCAAATCGAACAACTGGACGCAGGTGCTGGTATTTACGCGTACCAAGCATGGCGCCAACAAACTGGTTGAACAGCTGGGCGCCGATGGCATCGGCGCGCTGGCGATCCACGGCAACAAGAGCCAGTCGGCCCGCACCCGCGCGCTGTCCGAGTTCAAGGACGGCACGCTGCAAGTGCTGGTCGCCACCGACATCGCCGCGCGCGGTATCGATATCGACCAGTTGCCGCACGTCGTCAACTACGACCTGCCGAACATTCCGGAAGATTATGTGCACCGTATCGGCCGTACCGGCCGTGCCGGCGCCAAGGGCGAAGCCGTGTCGCTGGTCTGCGTGGATGAACACGAAATGTTGAAAGACATCGAAAAGCTGATCAAGCAAACCCTGCCGCGCGAAGTCATCGAAGGCTTCGAGCCGGACCTGAACGCCCGCGCCCAGCCTGTGCAATTGCGCAGCGGTACCGGCGGCCACCGCAACAACAGCCGTGCGCCAGCCGGCGCCGTGGTGCGCGTGAAAACCGGCGGCAGCGGCGCCAAGCCGCGCAGCGCCGGCCCGTCGGGCGGCGGTGGCGGCGGCAACCGCTCCGGCAACGCGCCGCGTTCGGCAGCGAACCATCGTTCGGGCGGCCGCGGCCGTTAATATCATGCCGCAGGCTTGCGGCTGATAAAAAAACCGTCCCTCAGGCAACTGACGGACGGTTTTTTTTTAAGCTCTGTCAGTGGTAAATGGGGGAATGTTCCTGCGTGCCTGAGGTCTAACTGATCAGACCTTTCCATACAGGAGCACATCATGCGTCCAGAGCAATGGCAGGCTTTCATCGCCCAGTTCGCGCAGTTGTCCCCACGCCAGCGTATCGCCGGCGCCGATTTGCTGCGCCATGGCGACCCGCTACTTGCCCAACTACCTGGGCTGGCGCTGGATACTCGACGCGCGCCGCATCATGTCGCCCGAGAGCTTGCTCAAAGCCACTCTCGGTTTTTTCCACACATGACAGTGACATAGCCTTTTTTATGGCAAGCTCAGCGTTTGATGCCCGCTTTGCCACTGGCCAGCGCCTTGGCGCGGTAGGCGTCGACTTCACGCGCAGCCTTGTCAAAATCGAGGCCGTTGATCGCATCGCGGATCGCGTCGTACTGGATTTCCTTGGCCAGGTCCATGCTGGCGCGCTTGGTATTGACGTAGGTTGATTTTTGCGTTAGATCGGAACGGATGTTCAGTGCCGTATCCGTCAGCATCACGCTGACCCAGCCGACAGAAACGCCATCGAGCACCGTGGCCTGGCCGGAGACGCTCAGGCTCAGCTTCTTCGCGTTGAGCACCGCGCACTTTGCATCGTTGATCGGCCAGCCGCCGGCGGCCACCACCGTAGCGCGAATATCGTCGCTGGTCTGGTTGTTGAACGTGCATTCAGCGTGTGCCGACGACAGCGCAGCCAGCAATGTCATGCCGGCGAAGACGGATTTTTTCATGTTGGAATTTTCTCGATATGAACAAAATAATGAATGGCAGCAAGATGCCATAAAAGTTGCTTAATCGCAATACCTTTAGCAATCGGCCGGCGACAATATCTATTCCGCCACCATGCCGACCATCATGAAGCCCCTGCCTTTTTTCGCCGCTGTGCTGCTGTGCCTGCTGCTGGGCGCTTGCGCCGCCAAGCCCGCCCCACCCCTTACCCGTCAAGTGCTGGCGCTGGCCGACGACGCCAAAGCCTTGCAGGCATTCGGCGAGCTGGCGCTGCGCCACCGTGACAGCTATCACCGGCTGCGGCCCTATCTGAACCCGCAGCAGGACGCCAGCGAACAGGCGCTGGACCAGCAGCGCCGCGCCATGCATGCCGACGTCGCGCTGATCCAGCAGGGCCTGGCGCAGTATCTGCAGGGCCTGGGCCAGCTGGCGCGCCAGGACCGGCTGGCCTACACCAGCGAGATCAACAGCGCCGGCGTCGCGCTGCGCGCCTGGCCCGGTACCGGCATCGCCGACCGGGAAGTGACGGCGTATACGATCTTGCTGCGCCTGCTGGCGCGCATGCGCGGGGAACAGGCGCAGCGGCAGACACTGGGCCAGGCGCTGCGCGACGGCAACGCGGCAATGCAGACGCTGGTCTCGGCGCTGACCACCTTGCTGCGCCTGTACGACAAGGCCGGCGACAATGAGCGCGATATTGTGCTGGGCCTGCTGGAAATGGATATCGCCTTCGCCGATACGCCATCGCAGCGCCTGCTGGCCGTACTGGCCAAGACGGTACAGCAAAGCAAGACGGACGAATACCGGCTGTACGGTCTGCGCCATACGCTGGCGCAGCGGCAACTGGCGGCGCTGGCCAGCGAGCATGCGCGGCTGGCCGCGCTGGAGGAACTGCCATGAGCGAACGCCGCGAAGCTGCGCTCAGCAACGCCATGCGCGTCGAGCAGCTGGCCGACAGCCTGTCGCAGGCAGCCGCCGCCCTGCATGCGGCCGTGATACGCGCCATCCGCAAGCGCGCCAGCCTGGGCGAGGCCGGCATCAGCCAGGCCGAGGCGCAGGCCGTGTTTGCGCTGGAAGTGGAACTGCGCCAGCAGGCCAATACACTGTATGCCGATGCGGCCGGCCACGCCATCACGGGGCTCGACACGGCCCAGCGCCAGCTGAGCGGCCTGCTCGATGCGGTGCGCCAGCGCATCGCCCGGCATGACCATGTCAGCCACTGGATCAGCCTGGCCACCGGCCTGCTGAACCTGGGCCGCGCCGTGCTGGCGCGCAGTCCGGAACGCATCCTGGCGACGTTCGATACCGTGCGCGAACGGCTGCAGGAGGTTGCCGGCGAGTGATTGCAATCGGCGCGGCGCTTCCTATAATTCCAATGCGACTGCGCCGCGCGGCAATGGCGCCGCCGGAATCCATCAAGGGAGGCCATCATGCGTATCGAACCGTATCTGCAATTTAATGGCAACTGCGCGCAAGCGTTCGAATATTACCGCCAGCATCTGCGTGGCGAAGAGCTGTGCCTGATGCCGTATCGCGGCAGTCCGGCCGCCGACCAGGTAGGCGCTGACTGGCAGGACAAGATCATGCACGGCAGCGTGACGCTGGGGCCGACCATGCTGATGGGCGCGGACGGCGGCTGCCCGGGCGAGGGCGGTGACGCCAATACCATCGACAGCCAGCAGGGCATGCGCGGATCGGCCGTCTGCCTGACGGTGGACGAGCCGGGCGAAGCGGAACGCGTGTTCGGCGCACTGGCGCAAGGCGGCAAGGTGCAGATGCCGCTGCAGGAAACCTTTTGGGCACGCAAGTTCGGCATGCTGCAGGATCAGTTCGGCGTGGCCTGGATGATCAATTGCCTGAAGCCGGCCTGAAACCATCGACACCGGCAAACAACAAAGGGCAAGGCATCGCTGCCCTGCCCTTTGTCTTCGTGCCTGCCGCATGCCGCCACTCCGCTACTGCTCCAGCGCCTGCCCGCCTCTGCGTGCCGGCTGGGCGCCGGGTCTCCTCCACTGCCAAAATCTGTTCAACTCATGTGCTGTCCGCCGTTGATGGCGATATTGGCGCCCGTGACGAACGCCGCTTCGTCGGACGCCAGGTAAGCCGCCAGCGCCGCCACTTCCTCGGGTTCGCCAAGGCGGCCCAGCGGAATCTGCGGCAGGATCTTTGTTTCCATGATCTCGGCCGGCACGGCCGTCACCATCTGCGTGCGCAGGTAGCCGGGAGAAATGGTGTTGACGGTGACGCCGTAGCGCGCCACTTCCAGCGCCAGCGATTTGGAAAAGCCGTGCACGCCCGCCTTGGCCGCCGCATAATTGCACTGGCCGAACGCGCCCTTCTGCCCGTTGACGGACGAGATATTGATAATGCGGCCCCAGCGGTTTTCCAGCATCGGTTCGAGCACCTGCTTGCTCATGTTGAACAGGCTGTCGAGATTGGTGCGCATCACCTCCTGCCAGTGCACGCGCTCCATCTTGCGCATGCTGTGGTCGCGTGTAATGCCGGCATTGTTGACCAGTACGTCGACCCGGCCGAACTGCTGCAGCACATGGCCGACGGCCGAGCGGCAGGCCTCGAAATCGCTCACGTCGGCGGCCAGCGCATGGAAATTGAAGTTGTCCGCGCGCTGCTCTTCCAGCCAGTGCGCCACGCGCGGGTTGCCTGGCGTATGCGTGGCCACCACGGCAAAACCGGCGCGCTGCAAACGACGGCACAGTGCCGTACCCAGACCGCCCATGCCGCCCGTCACCAGCGCCACGCGTTGTTCCACACCCTGTTCTGCCATCTCGTCTCCTTGAATTGTTTTTCTGAGTGGGATCAAGTGTAGGAGCTGTTTTTATGGCCGGCCTTGCGCAAGATCAAGCGATCGGCCTGGTGCTGCCGTGCGCAGGCCCACTCCCTCTCTGTGCCAGAATGGGCCTGGTATTCTGTTGAAAAGGTGGAGACATGACATACAAGACCGTATTGCTGCATATCGATGACGGCGCCGGGCGCGATGCGCGCGTGGCGCTGGCCGCCAGCGTGGCGCAAGCCTGCGGCGGCCATCTGACGGGTGTGGCGCTGACCGGCGTATCGCGCCTGCTGTACCAGCACCAGCCCGACCTGGATGCCGATCCCAACCTGACACTGCACCTCAATTTCCTGCGCGAGCGGGCCGCCCGTGCGCTCGACGGTTTCGAGCAGCAGGCCAGCGGCTTCGGCGTGGCCTCGTACGAGCAGCGCGTGGTCGATGACGAAGCGGCCGGTGGCATCAGCCTGCTGGCGCGCTATGCCGACCTGGTGGTCATCAGCCAGTACAATGCCGAGGACAAGTCGCCGTCCGTGATGCGCGATTTTCCGGCCTATGTGCTGCTGCACTCGGGGCGGCCGGTGCTGATCGTGCCGCATGCACTGCGGGCTGAACAGTTGGCGCCGGCAGCCCATCCGGCAGCGGCAAACAATGTGCTGATTTCATGGAATGGCAGCAAGGAAGCAAGCCGTGCGGTGAGTGCCGCCCTGCCGCTGTTGCAACGGGCAGGCCAGGTGCACGTGGCCGTGTTCGACGCGCAGCTGCATGCGGCCGAGCATGGCGAAAACCCGGGCGCCGATATCCTGCAATACCTGGCGCGCCACGGCGTGCAGGCGAAACTGCTGTTGCTCGACGGGGGCGCCACGCGGCGCGGCGATATCGGCGACGCGCTGCTGTCGCAAGCTGCCGACCTGTCGGCCGACCTGCTGGTGATGGGCGCCTACGGCCACTCGCGCCTGCGCGAAACCATCCTCGGCGGCGTCACGCGCACAGTGCTGCAAAGCATGACCATCCCCGTGCTGATGGCGCATTAACTTTTTTATTCTTCTGAATGCCAGGGCTGGCTGCGGATCTTGGCCACCTGGCGCTGCGCCAGCCATTGCCACAGCTGCAACGCGTCGTCCTGCTCCAGCGCCGTCATGCGGCGCGGACTGGCCAGCGCGATCTCGCAATCGCGGTCCGACCACTCCTCGAAAGTGACTTCGCCACCGCTAGTCACTTCCACTTGGTACATCAGGCCGTCATCGTAACCAAAGCGCAGCATGGCGCTGGCCGGATTGCCATCGGCCACCGTACCGGCATCGTGATACACCTGGTCCAGCGCTTCGGACAGCTGGCTGGGCGTGGGGGCGCTGACGTCGCGCCCATCAGGCCGGGTAAGAATAAACCATGCTTGTGTCATGATGCCCCCTATTCCTGCTCGTTGGCTGGCACTATCGATGTAAATAATAGTAACAGGGAACTTGTCGCACACACACACGTTTATTATCGCGCCTCTAGGCCACCAGCACCGGGATGCTGAGCGGATCGAAGTCCTGCCAGTCGCCGTTGACGATGGTGCCTTCGGCTTCCTCGATATTGCGTGCACCCAGTTCGTGCAGGGTCGCCAGTGCCTTTTCGCGATCCGCGACGCCATCGAGGGCCACGGCAATCAGCATGCCGGGCTGGCGCGGGCGGCGCAGGTTTTCATGCGGACTGCCTTCGCCGGGCTCCACTTCTTCCGACTCGCCAGCGCCCTTCATCTTGTTCAGGCTGTACAGCGAGCCCACGTGGGCGCCGACCAGTGCGCCGACCACCGGACCGATCGGGCCGGTCACCAGCACGGCCGCTGCGCCCACGCCGGCACCGACGGCGGCCCCGACAGCGGCACCCTCGGCAATGCCTTCCGGCGTTTCCTTGGCGCCCGGCGACATGTCGCGGTCGCCCCCGAGCTCATGCAAATCATGCTGGCCCGGCTGGTTGACGAAAAAAGCGCTGATGCGGCTGTCGGGAAAGCCTGCCTGGATCAGGGCCGCGCGCGCTGCGTCGACCTCGTCCTGTAACTGGAAATGCCCTGCAAGGATACGTGACATGATGGTTCTCCTGGTCGCGATTGTCGATGATCGGCGCACGGGCGCCACGGTCACCAGAGTGCGCCTGCAGGGCCGAGACGACTGTACGCTTGCGCACGTTGCCAAAAAATCAGCCGGCCGCCGCCCAGGGACTGCGGATATCGGCCAGGAATTGCCGCGCGCGCGGATGCTGCGGCCGGCTGAAGAATTCGCCGGGCGTGGCCCGCTCCAGCACCTTGCCATGGTCCATGAACCAGACCCGGTCGGCCACCTCGCGCGCAAAGCCCATCTCGTGCGTGACGCAGACCATGGTCATGCCGTCCTGTGCCAGGTCACGCATCACCTGCAGCACCTCGCCCACCATTTCCGGATCGAGCGCGCTGGTCGGCTCGTCGAACAGCATCAACGGCGGCTGCATGGCCAGCGCGCGGGCAATCGCCACGCGCTGCTGCTGGCCGCCGGACAGGGCGGCCGGCATGGCCTTTGCCTTGTGCGCCAGGCCGACGCGGTCGAGCAGGTCGAGCGCGCGCTGTTCGGCATCCTGGCGCGACAGGCCGCGCAGCCGCTGCGGCGCCAGCGCGCAATTGTCCAGCACCGATAAATGTGGAAACAGGTTGAACTGCTGGAACACGAAACCGATCTGCGAGCGAAATGCGTTCACCTCCAGCCCCGGTGCATGGATATCCTGGCCCGCCACCGTGATGCGGCCCGAGGCGATGGACTCCAACCGGTTGATGGTGCGGATCAGGGTCGACTTGCCCGACCCGGACGGCCCGCAGACCACCAGCACCTCACCTTTGGCGACCTGCCCCGAAATACTGTCAAGCGCGTGATGGCTACCATAGTATTTGCTGACCTTCTCAAACGTGATCATGCGGCAGCTTTCAAGATGCGGGCCTGGCGCCGCTCGAGCCAGAAGGCGGCGCGCGACAGGCTGAAACAGAGAATGAAGTACGTCAGTCCCAGCAGGAAATACACTTGCACCGGTTTCGTCAATACCAGGCCATTGATCTGCGAGGCGATGAACGACACTTCGGACAGGCCGATAATGTAGCCGAGCGAGGTTTCCTTGATGGTCGAGACGAACTGGTTGACCAGCGACGGCAGCATATGGCGCAGCGCCTGCGGCAAGATAATCGCGCGCATGGTGGACACATAGCCGAGACCGAGCGAGCGGGCCGCCTCGAACTGTCCTTTCGGCACTGCCTGCACGCCGGCGCGCACGATTTCCGCCAGGTAGATCGCATCGAATACCACCAGTGCCGCCAGCATGGTGCCGAACTGGCCGCTTTCGTGGCCCGTCAAGCTGGGCAAAAAGAAATACGCCCAGAAAATCACCAGCAGCAGCGGCACGCCGCGCACCAGCTGGATCAGGCAGGCTACCGGCCAGCGCAGCGCGCGCCACGGGCTGATGCGGGCCAGGCCCAACAGCAGTCCCAACGGCAGGCTCAGCACCAGCGCCAGGCTGGCCAGCAGCACCGTCAGCGCCAGCCCGCCCAGCGGGCCGTCCGGATAGCGGCCGACCAGGAAATACAGCCAGTAATCGTGTATCAGGTCGATCATCGCGCCAGCCTTTTCTGCAGCAGGAACGCCACGCCGGCGATCAGCAGCGAGATCGCCAGGTAGGCGGCGCTGGCAAACGCAAACGCTTCCACGCTGCGAAACGAGGCCGTTTCCACGCGCTGGGTCTGGTACATCAGCTCGGCCACGCCGATCACGGTGGCAATGCTGGTGTTCTGCCACAGGTTCAGGGTTTGCGACAGCAGCGGCGGCGCGGCCAGGCGCAGCGCCTGCGGCAGGATGCACAGGCGCATGGTTTGCAGATAGCTGAAGCCGAGCGCCCGCCCTGCTTCAAACTGTTGCACGGGAATTGCGCGGATGCCGCTGCGGATATCTTCGGCCATGTAGGCGGCTGTATACAAGGTCAGCGTGACGACGGCGCTGGTCGCTTCGATATTGCCGGCGTACAGTTGCTCCTTCCACTGCTGCGGCAGCAGTTCGGGCGCGGCAAAATACCAGAACAGGAAATGCGCCAGCAGCGGCACGTTGCGGATCAGCTCGATATACAGCATGCCCACGGCATTGAGCAGCCGCGATGGCGCCAGGCGCAGCATGGCCACGACGCAGGCCAGCGGCAGCGCCAGCAGCAAGGTCATGCCCATCAGCAGCAAGGACATCTGCAGTCCGGCCAGCAACCAGTCGAGGTAGTCGCCGGACAGCAAAACTTGTGGATCAAACATGCCGCTTAAGAAGCGATCTTGTCCGAGTCGATCTTGAAGGTGCGTTTTTCAAACTTCACATTGCTGGTCGGGCCATACCATTTGAAAAACAGCTTTTCCGCCTCGCCCGATTTTTCCAGGCCGCGCAGCACATTGTCGACCGCCGTCTTGAAACCGGTTTCGCCCTTGCGGATGCCGAACGCCAGCACTTCGTGGCTGATGTTTTGCGGCAACACCAGATAGTCCTTTTGCGCCGCGCCCAGCTTGCCGTAATTGTTCAGCAAGGAAACTTCATCGTCGACATAGCCGGCGCCCTTGCCCTGCTGCAAACCGAGGTAGGCCTGGCCGGCCGTTTCGAACGTCACCACCTCGACGCCGGGCACGGCCTTGCGGATATTCGGCTCCTGCGTGCCGCCCTTGACGGTCAGCACTTTCTTGCCGGCGAGGCCCGCAACGCTGCTGATATTGCTGCTCTTTTTCACCAGCACGCGCTGGCCGGTGGCAAACGTCGACAGCGAAAAATCGATCAGGCTTTCGCGCTCCCTGTTGTGCGTCAGCGAGGCGGTCAGGATATCGATGCGGCCCTGCTGCAGCTCCGGGATACGGGCGGCCACCGCCAGCTGCTTGAGCACGGGTTTCACGCCCAGGCCTTTGGCGATCTCGCGGCACAGATCCACTTCGTAGCCGACCAGCTGGCGCGTCTTCGCATCGATAAAGCTGTTCGGCTCGTCCGTCCCCAGCGTGCCGCACACCAGCTCCCCCTTGGCCTTGATATTGGCCAGCTGGTCGGCATGCGCCAGCTGGGTAAACGCGACGGTGGTCAAGACAAGCGCGGCGAGGTGAAGACGGGTCTGCATGGAAATCCTGTGGTGACATGAGCAATGCCGCCATTAGACCGCACGCGTTATATTTGCAAAAAGGAATATTTTCGGGTTTGCTTATGAGAAAATTTACTTATTACTTGACACCGCCAACAATGTTGTCGGATTACGGCCTGCGGCCTAATCCGACCTTGTATTATCCCCTCATGCCGTT